>FR890932.1:33711-34128 GCA_000436875.1 Oscillibacter sp. CAG:155
ACCTGCCGCAGATTGCACAGGGACGGCGGAAGTGAAGCGATGGAGAAGAGAGAGGGGAATACGATGATGCGAGTAAAAGAGGTGGATCCCTCGCTGCGCAGGGCTGCGCCCGGGCGGGACCGGGCCGTGGATCTGGTGAAAACAGCGGCCATCTTCGGGGTGCTGCTGATCCATGTCAGTGCCGGCGGGCTGGGCGGTGCAGAGGTGGGGTCCGGGACGTGGTTTGCCTGCTTGTTCTGGGGCAGTGTGTCCCGGGCGGCGGTGCCGCTGTTCCTGATGGCCAGCGGTGCACTGCTGCTGCGGCCGGACCGGGAGCTGACGCTGCGGAAGCTGTATACGAAAAACTTTCCCCGGCTGCTGGCGGCGCTGCTGTTCTGGGCGGTGTGCTATAAGGTGTTCAACCTGCTTCTCTGGGGT
>FR890932.1:34232-36047 GCA_000436875.1 Oscillibacter sp. CAG:155
CATCATGCTGCTGGTGTATGCCTTTTTGCCCATCACCCGGCTGGTGGCGGCCCACGCCACGGTCAGGCAGATGGGATATCTGCTGGGACTGTGGTTTTTGCTGGGCATCCTCTATCCCACGGTGAAGATCTACTGGCCCTTTACGCTACTGGTGGGGATTCCCACCCAATGGCTGATGAACATGACCTATGCCTCCATCGGCTATACGCTGCTGGGTTATTTCCTCTCCGCTCATCCCACGGGCCGCCGCTGGCCCTGGGGTGCGGCGGCACTGGCGGGATTTGCGGTAACGTTCACCGGGACCTGGCTTGCCTCCCGCTCCGCCGGAGCGCTGAGCGGCCATTTCCTGGAGGGCATGAGCGTGGGGGTGTGCCTGCTGGCGGCGGGCTTGTATGGCCTGTGCGTCAAGGTGCCCGTGGGTGATGGTGCAGAGCGGGTGCTGTCCTTTGTTTCCCGCGCTTCCTTCTGCGTATTCCTGGTCCACATTTTTTTCCTGAAACTGTTTGCCCACTTTGGCCTGACCGCATTGGCGGGCCCGGCTGTAGTGACGGTGCCGGTGCTGTCGGCACTGCTGCTGGTATGCGGCTGCGGCGTATACGCAGTGCTTTCCCGCATCCCCGGTGTGCGGCGATGGCTGGTGTAAGGGACACAAAGAAAATCACGCCCGGATGGAAACCCATCCAGGCGTGATTTTCTGTCATATGGATCAGGAGATTTGAATGGGGACGCCGTTGACGGCCACGCCCTCTTCGGCGCGGATGAGGATGTACCGGGCACCGTCGATCAGCCGGGTCTCCACCAGATCTCCGCGGTCTGGCGAGACCTTGATGGTAATGTCGGGAGTAGTGATTTCCAACTGCTTGGTGTCCACCAGGTTCCGGGGACTCAGGTCCGTATCGGCGCCGAAGGCGTCGTCATACCGTTCCTCAAAGGCCTCCACGTGTTCCTCCGCCACGCCGGAGCTCTCCAGTACCCGCCGGACGGTGCCTTTGTCCACCACCAGGGGGTCTTCCACTTTGTTGGCTTTGTGCTCTTCGATCATCTCCCGCAGCTTGCCGTGGACAGACTGGACCACCTGGTAGCGGCAGTCATCGCTGAGGGTGTCCTCCAGCAGTGTCTGGAAGGTCTCCATCTGCTGAGCGGCGGGCATGGGGGCGGGGGCGTGGAACACGGCTTCTACGAAGTCGGGGTGGGTCTGGGACGTGTCCTTGCAGTAGTACAGGGCGTCGTACAAATTGGTGCTGCGCTCGTCAAAGGAGGGGAACAGAAAGCCCATCTCCGGCGCGGACACCACCCAGTCGGCGCTGATGCTGTGGAAGGCGTTTTCATAGACGTAGTAGCTCAGAGCCTCCTTGGTCTGCTTGACCGGGCAGATGCTGCAGAGAATGTAGCGGAAAACCTCGGAGGAGGCATCGTCCTGCCGTTCGCCGTCCTTGGAGCGGTAGGGCACATCGTAATCGTCCTGGGCCAGCAAAATGAGATAGTTCCCCTCCAGGTCCAGGGACTGGATCACCCGCTGATAGAAGGCGGAGACCGCCTCCTCATCCCGCAGAGCGGAATTGCGCAGAGTCATGAGCAGCTTGTGCTGATCGCCCTCCACCACCTGGCGGGTGTCAAAGGGAATGTCCAGCAAATTTTTGCCCAGGGTGCCGGAGAGGGTCTTGCGCAGCGTGGCGAGCAGCTGTTCGCTCTCCGTCTGCCCCAGAATCCCCAGGGACTGGTCGAACTGGGAGATGATCTCCCGCTTTTCGTTAACGTAGCAGCCCCGAACCCGGGAGATGCTGCTTTTATCCGCCCGGAACCGGCGGCGCAGTT
>FR890933.1 GCA_000436875.1 Oscillibacter sp. CAG:155
CATCCGCCCCCGGGCCCAGGACGGTGCCTGCCGGGCAAGGGCCAGGTCGTACCGCTGGTCCAGCAGCTCTGCGTCAATAAAGCCCTGGATCACCGCCAGCATCTCCGACGCCGCCGTGCCCATGCAGCAGGGATTCTCCTCCGCACCGGGCAGCTGCGCCTCCTCCGCCAGCGTCAGTCCGCCGGAGGTCTGGACCTCCTGGGGCGTCCCGGTCTGGCCCGCCGGCTCCGGCGCGGCGTCCGCCGCTTGGACGGAAGTTCCGGCACTGTCCGCCTCTGCGGCAGCGCTTCCGCCGGACGTCAGATCCGCCAGGGCCGGCACTTTCTGCTCCTTCCAGCCGGGATACGGCTCCAGCTCCGGTGCCACCCGCTGCCAGATCCGGTCGTACTGGCGGTAATCATAAGGTTTGGGCGTATGTAGCGATTGTTCCATGGTGGTCCCTCCTTTTCTACCCAGCATATGCGCCGGAGGCGATTTTCGTAACAGTTGCAAATGCACCATCTCTTTTTCTGCCCATTGGATAAAATAACCTTGAAAACATTGTCTTTTCATTGCATTTTCCCGCCGGTTCTGCTAGAATAGACAAGCTATAAGCAGCTTTAGGAAAAAAGGAGGTTCCTGATCTCATGCTGGAACTGAAACATGTCTGCTATGCGGTCCAGGAAGGGGACGCACAGCTCGGCATTTTAAACGACATCTCTTTGACCATCGGCGATCACAAGCTGGTGGTGTTTACCGGCCCCAACGGCGGCGGCAAGACCACACTGGCCAAGATCGTCATGGGCCTGGTGCAGCCCACCTCCGGCCAGATCCTCTGGAACGGACAGGACATCACCGGCCTGAGCATCACCGAACGGGCCCGGCTGGGTATCAGCTACGGCTTCCAGCAGCCCCCCCGCTTCAAGGGGCTCACGGTACGCCGCCTGCTGACCATCGCCTCCGGCAACGAAAAGCTCTCCAAGGACCAGTGCTGCCAGTACCTGACGAAGGTGGGCCTGTGCGCCAACGACTACCTGGACCGGGAAGTGGACGCCAGTCTCTCCGGCGGCGAGGTCAAGCGCATTGAAATCGCCACCATCCTGGCCCGGAACAGCCAGCTGATGATCTTCGACGAGCCGGAGGCCGGCATTGACCTGTGGAGCTTCGCCCGTCTGACGGAGACCTTTGAGCAGATCCATGCCGCCGGCAGCGCCACCATGATCATCATCTCCCATCAGGAGCGCATCATCTCTTTGGCGGACGAGGTCATCGTGGTGGGTGACGGCGCCATCCGCCACCGGGGCTCCGCCCAGGAGATCCTGCCCCAGATTCTGTCCGATACGCTGGGCGCCTGCCCGGTGCTGAGCAAAGGAGGTGCCGCACAATGATGGAAACGGAAGTGGATCGCGAGCTTCTGGAGAAGATCGCGGACATGTTGGGAAAGCCCGTAGGGGCATTCAATATCCGCAAGGACTGCGGCTGTGACGGACGCCAGTCCACGGAGCATATCAAAATCGACAACCGGACTGACGGCAAGAGCGGAATCGACATCCATATCCTGGACGGCACGGTGGGCGAGACCTGCCACATTCCGGTCATCATCACCAAGCCCGGTGTCCAGGAGACGGTGTACAACGACTTTTACATTGGGGAAAACTGCAACGTTGAGATCGTGGCCGGCTGCGGCATCCACAACTGCGGTGAGCAGGACTCCCGTCACGACGGTGTCCACACCTTCCGCATCGGCAAGAACTCCCACGTCCACTATTCGGAAAAGCACTACGGCGAGGGCGACGGCAAGGGCGGCAAGATCATGAACCCCCAGACCATCGTCTACCTGGAGGAGGGTGCCTCCATCCAGATGGACACCGTCCAGATCCGTGGCGTGGACTCCACCAAGCGATACACCAAGATTGTCTGCGGCAAGGGTGCCGAGGCCGTGGTCACCGAGCGTCTTCTGACCCACGGGGAGCAGGTTGCTGAAAGCGACATGGTGATCGAGCTCAACGGCGAGGACGCCAAGGGCCGGGTCATCTCCCGCTCCGTGGCCCAGGACTCCTCCAGCCAAGTGTTCCGCCCCTGTGTGGTGGGCAATGCCAAGTGCTTCGGCCATGTCCAGTGCGACTCCATCATCATGGGCAACGCCAAGATCAGCTCCGTGCCGGAGATCGCCGCCAACGACACCGAGGCCCAGCTGATCCACGAGGCCGCCATCGGCAAGATCGCCGGCGAACAGCTTTTGAAGCTGGAGACGCTGGGGCTCACCGAAGAGGAAGCCGAGGACTGCATCCTCAAAGGCTTCCTGGCCTGACCGACAAGTTCAAAGGCGATGCAGCGGCACGGCGGAGCTCCCGCCGTGCTGCTTTTGCATCCGGGTGCACTGCCCGGTATTTTTTGTTTTTTAGTACTTGACAATACATAGTAGCTGGTATAGTATAGCTGTCAAAGGGGGGCTGTTATGAACGCGCAGTTCAAAAAGGGCGTGCTGGAGCTGATCGTGCTGGAATCCGTCCGCAAGCGGGACATGTACGGCTACGAACTGGTGGCCGAGGTATCCAAAGTGGTGGACGTGAATGAGGGCACCATCTACCCCCTGCTCAAGCGGCTGACCAATGAGCACTACTTTGAGACCTATCTCCGGGAATCCTCGGAGGGGCCGCCCCGAAAATACTACCATCTTACCGCTGCCGGAATCTTGTACCGGGACACTTTGGAAGCGGAGTGGCTGCACTTTTCGCAGCAGGTCAATGCATTTTTGGAGGAGCATCAGGAATGAACAAACAGGAATTCTTGAACGAGCTGCAATCCCGCATCCGGATTCTGGAGGAGGCGGAGCAGCAGGATATTCTGGCCGAATACGCGCAGCACATCGACCTGCGCACTGCTGCCGGTCTTTCCGAGGAGGAGGCCATCCGGGACTTCGGTGATCTGGAGGAACTGGCCGCAGAAATTCTGGAGGCGTATCATGTAGACCCCAGCCGCGTGGATGCGCCGTCCCCCCAGCCTCTCGCCGGGGTTTCCTCCGGACTGAAGCGGACCGCCGGTCGCTGCCGGCTCTGTTTCCACCGGCTGGGCGGCGGCATCCGGGGCCTGGCGGTGCGGATCGCCGCCAGGTGGAGCCGCTTCTCGCAGCGTCTGCACGGTCTTCGCCGTACCCCGACTTCCCGACCCGCTGATGCCGCAGACACCGGAAAGGCGTCCTCCCGCACCTCCCGGCTCCGCCTCATCCGCGCCGGAGCCGCCCGGAGCATCCGCAGACTGGGCCGTCTGTTCCGGGAGCTGGCGCGCCTGGCCTGGAACCTGCTGCTGTTGCTCATCGCCCTGCCCTTCGCGGCGGCGGGGGTACTGGCGATTTTGAGCATCGGCGTCCTGGCAGTGCTGCTGGTCCAGGGGTATCCCCTGGCGGGGCCGCTGCTGTGCTGTCTGGGATTGGCCCTTTGCTGTGCCGCTTTGGTAGGCCTTGGGACCACGCTGATCTGGAAGCGTCGGAGCGGCAGCACCTCCGACGCAGTGCCCCGGAATCCCGGCGTTTCCACCCCCGCCCCGTCTCACTCCCTTGTGCCCACAGAAAGCCACAATGAGGAGGTGTCCGTCCATGCGTAAGGTCCGTCTTATACTGCTGGGCGTTTTGTGCGCCGGACTGCTGGTGTGCGGTATCGGTGCCGGCGTGACCCTGACAGAGGTCTCCGCCTTCTCCTACGGCGGGCAGCAGCTGCTGGAAAGCGCCCAGCTCCGCAGCCAGAGCCTCACCGTCACACTGGATCTGCCGGAGAGCACCATCTACCTGGAAGACCTGCTCTACGGCTGGGGATCTGACGTCCGCCTGATGGACGTCTCCCGCCTGGAGATCCGTGACGACGTCCCCGCCGGGACCCTGCGCCTGGACGCTACCTACGACTCGGCGGGGCCGGAACTTGCGGTCTGGGACGACTCCTGGGAGGAAGGAAATCTGGAGTGGGTTCATCTGAGCTGGCAGTCCACCGATGACTTGGCGATGCTGTTTTCCTGCAAGGACCAGGTTCTCTCCGACCTTCGGGCGCACAGGCTGACCTCCTATGTGCCTGCGGAGCTGCGGGAGGTTGTGGTCGCCGTAAATCCCGCCGACGCGGACCGGATTGTCCTGCCCTGACAGTACCGAAACAGCGCCGGAAACGCATAAGCGTTCCCGGCGTTTTTCACATTCCCTTGTATTCGGCGGCAAAACATGGTAAGGTAGGCACCATGGAACCGTTTGAATTGATTCGCTCCCGCCGCAAAACGCTGGCGCTGGAGATCACAAAAGACTGCCGGGTTCTGGTTCGGGCACCCCGGACCCTCTCCCGGGAACGCATCGACGCCTTCGTGGCCAGCCATCAGGACTGGATCGCCCGCCATCTGGAGCGTCAGCGCCTCCGGGCCGCCAGCGCCCCACCCGCCCCCACTCCGGCAGAGATCGAGGCCCTGAAGGCTCGGGCCCGGGCAGTTTTGCCGCCCAAAATTGCATATTGGAGCGAGAAAATGGGCGTGACCCCCACCGGCTTCCGAGTGACCACAGCCAAGACCCGGTACGGCAGCTGCAGCGCCAAAAACAGCCTCTGCTTTTCCTGCTTTTTGATGAACAGCCCGGAGGATGCCATTGAGCTGGTGGTGGTTCACGAGCTGTGCCACATCCGTGTCAAGAATCACGGCCCGGCCTTTTATTCCCTGCTGGAGCACTATCTCCCAGATTACCGGGAGCGGAAACAGCACCTGCGCTGACAGCAGGCGGGGCCGCCGCACAGCGCGGTGAACGCATGAAAAACCGGCCCCCGAACAGGAATTCCTGTTCGGGGGCCGGTTTGTTTTCACAGCGTTTCCCGGGAAAGTGCCCCGCTCAAATCAGATCGTGCAGCTTGAGCACCATCTGGATCTTGGCCCGGGCGTTTTCATTGTGGCGTCTGACCTGCCGGCACAGTTCGTCCGCGTCACCCGCCTGCATGGCCCGGTACATGTCCTCATGCTCCTGGATTCCCTCCACGGTCTTGTCCCGGGGCTGCTTTCCAAAGAGATATGCCGCATAGGTATGGGTATTGAGCTGCCGGTACATCTGCACCGCCGCCTGACTGCCGCTGGCGGTCATGTAGAGTTCATGGAACTGGCGGTCCAGCTCATAGGTTTGGAAATACTCTTCCGGAGAGGCAAAGATCTTCACCAGCCTCAGGTTCTCCCGCAGATTCTCCTCCATTTTTTTCTGAAGCAAGGT
Organism: Oscillibacter sp. CAG:155; assembly: GCA_000436875.1. Lineage (GTDB taxonomy): Bacteria > Bacillota > Clostridia > Oscillospirales > Oscillospiraceae > Oscillibacter. Next base: position 5,201 of record FR890933.1, read on the forward strand.
GCTGCAGGACACCGCCTGAGCCGCCTGAGGCGCAAAATACAGCTCCATCATCAGCCGCAGCTCAAAGAGCTCGTCGATCTCCCGCCAGTGTACCCGACGGACCCGGTACCCCTTCCGGGGAATCCCCTCCACCAGGCGCTCCATCATCAGCCGGTTGAGCGCCTGCTTGATGGGCGTGGGACTCACCCCGTAACGCTGGCACAAAAGCGACAGGTTGATTTTCTCGCCGGCGGGCAGGACCTCCTCGATGATGTCCCTGCGGATACAGCGATAAGCAAGGTCCACCAGGGTGTCGTTCCCGCCCCGCTTGGCTGCCTCTATCGGCGTCTCTTCCCTTCCGGGGGCCGCCGCTGCGGTCCCGTTTCCACCGGGCCGCATCTGCTCAGCCCAGCCAGTCGAAGTGGAAGCTCCCTTCCTTGTCGGTGCGGCGGTACGTATGGGCACCGAAGCAGTCCCGCTGAGCCTGCAGCAGGTTCATGGGGCCTTCGGCATCCCGATAGCCGTCAAAATAGGCAAGGCTGGCAGAGAAGGCCGGTGCTGCCACACCGCATGCCGCGGCAGTGGTCACCACCTGACGCCAGGCGGGCTGATAGGCCGCCAGCTTACCGGCGAAGTAATCGTCCATCAGCAGGTTCTGGGGAGGCTGCGGCGCCCGATAGGCCTCGGCGATGCGCTCCAGGAAGGCGGCGCGGATGATGCAGCCGCCGCGGAACAGCAGTGCGATGCCGCCCAGATCCAGATTCCAGTCATACCGCTCGGAGGCCGTTTTCAGCAGCGCAAAGCCCTGGGCATAGGAGCAGATCTTAGAGGCATACAGCGCCTGGCGGATGGCCTCCAGGAACGCGGCGCGGTCACTGCCGGTGAAGGGCGCGTGCTCACAGCCGTAGCGCTCCTTGGCAGCGGCCCGTTCGTCGGACTTGGCGGACAGATCCCGGGCAAACACCGCCTGGGCGATGGTGGGCAGGGGCACGCCCAGGGACAGGGCCTCCTGAACGGTCCACATACCGGTGCCCTTGCTGCCGGCGATGGGGGCGATCATATCCACCAGAGCGTTGCCGGTCTCCGGGTCCTTGACGGTCAGGATGTGGGCAGTGATGTCCACCAGGTAGCTGGAGAGCTCCCCTTCATTCCAGGCCTTGAACTGCTCGGCGATCTCCGCGGCGGACATGCCCAGCAGTTTGCGCATCAGGTAGTAGGCCTCGCAGATCAGCTCCATGTCACCGTACTCAATGCCGTTGTGGGTCATCTTCACAAAGTGGCCGGCGCCGCCGGGCCCGATGTAAGCACAGCAGGGGTCCTCGCCCACATGGGCGGCAATGGTGGTCAGGAACGGCTCCACCTGGGCGTAGGCGTCCTTGTCGCCGCCGGGCATCAGAGCCGGACCGTGACGGGCGCCTTCCTCACCGCCGGAGACACCCATACCCATGAAGTTGATGTTCTTCTGGGCACACGCATCGTGGCGGCGGACCGTATCAGGATAGTGGGAGTTGCCGCCGTCGATGACGATATCGCCGGGCTCCAGATAGGGCATCAGGCCCTCCAGCACAGCGTCCACCGCCGCGCCGGCCTTGACCATCAGCAGAATCTTCCGGGGCTTTTCCAGCACAGAGCAAAGCTCCTCCAGCGTGGCACAGCCGGTGACGGTATATCCCGCCTCCTTGCCCGCATCCACAAAGACCTTGGTGGGTTCGCTGCTGCGGTTGTAGCCCGCCACGGAAAAGCCGTGCTCCGCCAGGTTCAGTGCCAGGCCCCGGCCCATGACCGCCAAGCCCGCAACGCCGATTTGATACTTCATGATTCTTCCTCCTTATTAATCGTTGGGATTTTCCCGCTATCTGGAAACCACATAGGGACAATCGCGTCCATTTAAAAGATCCAGCGCATTCTGCGCCGCCATCATGCCCATGCGATACCCGGCCTCACAGGTGGCCGCGCCGGCATGGGGCGTCAAAACACAGTTGGGAAGACCGGCCAGAGGACTTGCGCAGGCAGGCTCCGTCTCAGTGACGTCCAGACCCGCCGCGCCGATCTTCCCTGTCCGCAGCGCCTCATAAAGGGCGCTTTCATCCACCAGGCCGCCCCGGGCGGTATTGACCAGAACCGCCCCCGGCTTCATCTCCGCCAGGCGCGCCCGGTCCACCAGGTTCCGGGTCTCTTCGTTGAGAGGACAGTGGAGCGTGATAAAATCAGACTCCCGGAAAAGCGTGTCCAGATCCACATATTGCCCGCCGTGGGCGGAGAGGAAATCCTCGTCGGGGTAAGCGTCGTAGGCCAGCACGTTCATCTCAAAACCGGCGGCACGGCGGATGACCCCCTTGCCGATCCGGCCGGTGCCCACCACGCCCAGGGTCTTTTTCCACACCTCCACACCGGTGACAGGCTTTTCCGTTCTCCCGGCCCGGATCACTCCGTCCATGCGGCACACCTGCCGGGCGGCGCAGAGCATCAGCGCCATGGCCAGGTCGGCCACGGAATCACTGTTGGCCCCCGGCGTGATGGTCACCCGGATGCCCAGCTCCCGGGCCGCCTCCAGGTCCACCTGGTCATACCCCACGCCGTAGCGGGAGATGACCCGGAGTTTTTTGGCTGTGGAGAGCAGCGCGCGGTCATAGGGCTCCAGCCCCGCGATCACCGCGTCCGCCTGGGGCAAATATTCCGCCAGCTGGGCAGTGAGGTCGCCGCCGTCTCTCTGCAGGCGCACCACTTCACAGCCGTTTTCCTCCAGCAGCCGAATGGGTGCATCATCTGTTTGGGCAAAGGTGCGGGGCGTTGCCAATACCAAATACTCTGCCATGGTCTCCGCTCCTCACCGGCCGCTGCGGCGTCGGTGCCGCCTCAGGTCTATTCTCATGGGTCAGTCCCCTTCCCGTTCGTTGAGCTTGGCAAGCTGGCGCTCATACTGCTCCAGATACATCTGGAACCGCTTTTCATAGAGTTCATGCATCTCGGGGTCGGGGATCAGGGTCTCGGTGGCGTCCGCCCGGTAATCCTCGATGTGCTCGATGCAGCCCAGGTTCTCCATAGCCAGCATGGCCGCGCCCAGGATGGAGGCATGGGGCATATCCGCACACTCCAGGGACCGGCCGAAGATGTCCGCGCACATCTGCATCCAGTTCCGGGAGTTCAGGATGCCGCCGGAGAGCTGAATCTCCCGGGGCTCGCCGTTTTCCCGGCAGAGCATCTGATAGCAGTGATAGAGGTTGAAGAGGACGCCCTCCTGCACGCTGTGGTACATGTCGGCAGGACCGTGCTGGGGCAGCAGGTTGCAGAACCCGCCCCGCCACTCGTCGTTCCAGCCGGGGCAGCGCTCACCGAAGAGGAAGGGGAGAAAAATGGGCATATCCTCCACCTCACCCGCCTGGGCCTCGATGGCCTCATAGGGAATGTTGGGGGTGAAGAATTTGGTCTTCAGCCAGTCCAGGCAGTTGCAGGCACCGGAGGTAGCAGCGCCGGATAGCCAGCCGTTGGGAGAGAGATAGCACCAGGTACTGGGCTTTTTGGGCAGAATGGGCTTTTCCACCGACATCCGCAGTGCACCGCTGGTACCCACGGAGAAGGTCATCACGCCGGGCTTGAGCGCGCCGGCGCCCACCTGGTTGAGGGCGCCGTCCGGATAGCCGGGCAGCACCGGGGTGCCCTCCTTCACGCCCAGGAGCACCGCGCCCTCCCGGCTCAGGGGGAACATCTCCCGATAAGTGGTCAGGCGGCACAGCTGGTCCTCCCGAACTCCCACCATCTCCAGAGACGCCGGGTCCCACTGACGGGTATGTACATTCAAAAGGCCCTCGCCGGAGGCAATAGAGTCGGACACCGCCCACTGTCCTGTGAGTTTATAGACGTTGTAGGTACTCTGGGAGCAAAAGAGCTTGTCACTCAGGTCCAAGCCCCGTTTTTTCAGATCCAGCAGTTTGAAGGCCGGATAAATGGCATGGACCATACAGCCTGTGCGCTGGTAGAAATCCGTGCAGAACGCCTCGTCCGCCCGCAGTTTCCGGGCGGTCTCCGCCGCGCCGGTGTAGGCCCAGGTCAGTGAGGGCGTCACCGGTTTTTTCGACTGGTCCAGGGTGATGATGGAATGCCAGGTGCCGCCGGTGGCCACGGCGTCGATCTGCTGGTCCGCCGCCAGCCGGCGGGCCACCTCCGCCGTTTTTCCGAACACGGCCTCGGGGTCCTGGGCACCGGTGGCACCCTGCTCGATCCCCTCCGAATAGGGTTCACTGAGCATCCCAACCACGCCGTCCTTACTGTCGTACAGCATGGCCTTGGCCGATGTGGTGCTGGATTCAATGGCTAAGATACGCATGGCTCCTCCTTTTCCTCATCAATTTAACTTGATAAATTTTTAGATTTTATTTTATAGATTTCAAATTTCTTGTGTTCATTTTAGCACGTTTTCCCGGGGTGTCAATTCTGTGGGTTTCCCTTTCCGCAATCTTGTAGGGACCGCCAAAAACGCCTTCCTTTTTTTGGTGCTCTTTTCCGGCACACCGCCGCATACTTCGTCAAAAAACGGTCATTCTGAGTAGAGAATCCCAAAAATCAGTAACCGGAGGTGCCTATTTGATGTTTTCCTTTCAACGCCGGCCGGGGCCGCTGGCAATCCTCTGCGCAGCGCTGCTGCTCTCGGCGATGCTGCTCTGGCCGCTGAGCCGGCAGTCCTCCTCTCTGCCTGCCGCCGGAGATGCTGCCGTTGCCGTCTCCACCGACAACTGGGGACTTTCCTTCCCCACCGAGGGGCAGTCCCCGGTGGGGAACGCCACCGTAGAGGAGCTGGCACAGTACAACGCCTATTACCTGGGCGACACCACCAAAAAGGTGATCTACCTCACTTTTGACTGCGGCTATGAAAACGGCTACACCGCCTCGATCCTGGACACGCTGAAAAAGCACAACACCCCGGCGGCTTTCTTTGTGGTTGGCAACATGATCGAGTCTGCCCCGGACCTGATCCGCCGCATGGTGGCGGAGGGGCACATCGTGGGCAACCACACCTATCACCACCCTGACATGTCCGCCATCAGCGACCAGGCCTCCTTCCAGAAGGAACTGGAGTCTCTGGAGGCTCTCTTCCAGGAGACCACCGGCCAGACCATGAGCAAATACTACCGCCCGCCCCAGGGAAAATACAACGTGGAAAATCTACGGCAGGCCAAGGCCCTGGGCTACAAGACCATTTTGTGGAGCCTTGCTTATGTGGACTGGTACGTGGATGACCAGCCCACGCCGGAGCAGGCCTATGCCAAGCTCCTGCCCCGCATCCACGACGGTGCCATCGTGCTGCTCCACTCCACCTCCCGCACCAACGCGGAGATTCTGGACGATCTGCTCACCAAGTGGGAGGAGATGGGCTTCACCTTCGCCTCTCTGGACCAGCTGCCCGGCAGCACAGTCTGACCGTTTCCCGGGGCCTGACGGCCCCGGGCCTTTTTCTACGTCCCGCTGCCGGGACGGCTCTCCCAGAGAAAGATTTACAGCAGCCGCTCTGGACGCAGAGCCCGGGGCGTGGTATGCTGGAAGCAGAATTTCTTTTGATACCGTGCAATAAACTGCGGTTTTGTTCCGTTATCTTAGTAGAACAGGAGGAATCCCGTATGTTCTTCTTGACTGTGGCGGCACCGCCGCCCGGAGAGGACGCCCTTTTAGACACGTACATCTCCCACATTGCCCTGGGGAGTCAGGACGCACTGGCGGCTTTGTACCAGCGAACCCACGCCGCCGTATATGGCTTTGCCCTGTCCATTTTGAAAAATGCGCACGACGCGGAGGATGTGCTCCAGGACGCCTACCTGCAGGTGTGGAACGGCGCCTCCGGCTACCGCTCCCATGGGAAGGCCATGGGCTGGCTGATGACCATCACCCGGAATCTGGCCCTGGACCGGCTGCGCCAGCACAGCCGCACCCAGACACTGCCCCACGAGGACTGGCAAGCCCTGCCGGAGGAGGCCTCCCCCGTCACCGCCGAGGACCGGATGATGCTGGAGGCCCTGCTCTCCGTTCTGGAGGACCAGGAGCGGCAGATCGTCACGCTCCACGCCCTCACCGGTCTCAAGCACCGGGAAATCGCCGCCCTGCTGGGACTGCCGCTGCCCACGGTGCTCTCCAAATACAGCCGGGCATTGAAAAAACTGCGCCTTGCATGGAAGGAGGCTGACTGACATGCGCGATCAGGAACTGGAAGAACGGCTGCGGACCGCCGTGGAACACGCAGCCCCCAACGCCCTGGACCGGATTCTCGCGTCCTGCGGCCCTCAGACACAAACCACCGCCGTGGTTCCCATGCGCCGCCCCCATGCCAGACGCCGCTGGGCCGCCCTGGCTGTGGCAGCGGCATTGGTGCTGGTGTGCGGACTGTCCTTCTGGCATGCAGGCAACTCCGTTGCCTCCGTGGTGTCTCTGGACGTCAACCCCAGCATCCAGCTGCAGGTAAACAGCAAGGAACGGGTACTGGCGGCCGATCCCCTCAACGAGGACGCCCAGGTCATCCTGGATGGCATGGACCTGAAGGGCACCCAGCTCAACGTGGCGGTCAACGCCATTGTGGGCTCTTTGCTCCAGCACGGCTATCTGGATAAAATCTCCTCCGCCATCCTCATCTCCGTGGAGGACCAGGACCTCCAGCGGGCCTCCCAGCTGGAGAGTTCCCTGACCGACACCGTCAACACCGCGCTGCAAAACGCCTCCTCCGGGGCGGCGGTCCTGAGCCAGGCCATTTCCTCCGACGCGGAGCTGGACTCCCTGGCCCGCTCCAGCAACCTCTCCGTCGGCAAGGCTGCCCTGATCCGGGACGTACAATCTCTCAACAGCTCTTTGGCCGTAGACGGCCTGGCTGCCCTCTCCGTAGAGGAGCTGGAGCAGCTCCGCCAGACCGGCGCCGCCCGGGGCCTGCCTATCGGCAAGGACGCAGCGGCCGCCGCCGCGCTGGCCTATGCCGGTCTGAGCGGGGACACCGCAGTGTGGGATGCGGACCCGGAGCTGGATGAGACCCCCGCCCACTATGAGGTGGAAGTGGAAACGTCCTTCGGCGAATTTGAGTACAATGTAGACGCCTACTCCGGCCAGGTCCTCAGCGGCCCGGCCAACATCCAGACTGCCGCGCCTCCCGCCTCCTCCGGCAGCACCGCCGGCATCACGGAGGCCCAGGCCAAGTCCATCGCCCTGACCGACGCCGGCGTACAGGAATCCGCCGCTCTGGGCCTGCAGGTCAAGCGGGACTGGGATGACGGCCGCCTCTTCTACAAGGTGGAGTTCCGGACAGACGGTCTGGAGTATGAGTACGAGATTCTGGCCGCCGACGGCACCATCTGGAGTGCGGAGCGGGACGGCGATGATGACTGGCACACTTCTTTCTCCGCCTCCTCCACCGTCTCCATCGACGCCGCAGCCGCCAAGAGCACCGCACTGGCCCACGCTGGTCTCAGCGCCTCCGCCGTAACCGGCTTCCAGTGCGAGCTGGACGAAGATGACGGCTGCTATCGCTACGAGATCGAATTCCGGGCCAACGGACAGGAATACGAGTATGAGATCGACGCCGCCACCGGCACCGTGCTCAAAGCCGAGATCGACGACTGACCCAGGCACATAAAAAAGGCATCCCCGCTATGGGGATGCCTTTTTTATGTAGGAATGTCTCCGGCAGGCCGGTCTTACAGCAGAGCCGGTACCAGCAAAATCGCCAGGAAGATCACGTTCCACAGCGTGAAGATCCCCAGATACCGCCCCCGGATATTTCCGGAGCGGCGGGCCATCTGCTTGTAGGAAATGAGGCTGTACATAGAGGCGATCAGCGTGCCCAGCCCGCCGATGTTGGTGCCCACCAGCAGATCCTCCCACGCGTCCGTAAAGCCGGAGAGCAGCAGCGCCGCCGGTACATTGCTGATGATCTGGCTGATGCCCACCGACGCCAGCCGCACATGCCCTTCCAGCAGCTGGGCCACCAGATTGTGGAAGGCGGGAAAGCGCTTCATGTTGCCGATGAAGACAAAGAGGCACACGAAGGTTGCCAGCAGGCTGTAATCCACCCGCAGCAGCAGGTTCCGGTTCACCACCAGCACCGCCGCCAGGATCACCGCCAGCATCACCTCCGCCGGCAGCACGCCCAGCACCTCCAGCAAACACACCGCAAACAGCGCCAGCCACCCCAGCAGTCTCCGCCGGTCCAGGGGCTCCGTCTCCCCGCCGGTGTCCCCGGCGGCGATGGGCGCGCCCCGATAGCACAAACACACACTGCCCGCCAGCAGCACGCCGGAGAGGACGGTATAGGGCAGCGTCACCGCCAGGAACGCCCCCAGGGAAATACCGGAGACGGAGTAGAGATAAAGGTTCTGGGGATTGCCGATGGGGGTGAGCATGCTGCCCAGGTTCGCGGCGATGGTCATGAGCGTCACGGTACGGCACAGCGAGGCATCCATCCCCGTCAGATCCGAGAGCAGCAGTCCCAGGGGCACAAAGGTCAGGAGCGAAACGTCATTGGTGATGAACATGCTGCTGAAAAAGCAGAGAAACACCAGCATCAGCGCCAGCTGCCGCTGGGAGCGGATGCGGCGCAGCAGCGTCTGGCCCACCCGGCGGAACAATCCCATCTCCTGAAAGCCCGCCACCACGGTCATGAGGCAAAACAGCGTCAGCAGGGTGTCCTTATCCAGATACCCCGGGTACTGCCCGTCCGGCGGCACCAGAAAGCAGGAAAGCACCGCCAGGATGAACGCCAGGGAGAGCACCGTCTCCCGGCGGAAAAAGTTCCACAATTTTTTCAACATGGCTCCTCCGGTTCCGGCAGGTCCGTTTCCTTCCGGGCCTGCTCCAGATAATCCTGTTCCTCGGTTTTTTTGCTGGGGACGAACCCCTGGGCCGGCGTCCGGCGGCGGCCCTTGCTCTTGGCGTAGAAAAAGCCGGTGACGGAGAACACCACCGCGCCGATAAAGTTCACGAACAGGTCCTTCATGGTGTCGATGATGCCGATATCCACATAGCCGCCCACCCCCAGGCTCTGCCCGTTGATGACCACGTCCTGGATATTCGGGATGGTCACCACTTTGTTGGTCCGGGTGGGGTCCAGCAGCACCGAGTGGATGGAGTGGATTACCGTGTCCTTCTGCATGTCAAAGCCGAAAAAGTAGTCCATGCCAAACTCGAAAAACTCCCACAGCACCCCGATGGTCATGGAAAAGCAGAAGGCCACCAGTGCCAGGAAAAACGGCGAGAGGTGGAAGGTCAGCCGCTCGTCGTCATTGAGCAGGATCACCAGGGAGAACCCCACCGCCGCGGCCAGAAAGCCGTTGAGGGTATGAAGCATGGTGTCCCAGTTGGGCACCACCACATAAAACGCGTTCACCTCGCCCAAAATCTCCGCCGCAAAGATGAAACACAAAATCGTGATCTCCAGCGGCGGCGGCAGCTCGATGCGCAGCTTCACCTGCAGCCAGCTGGGCACATAGAGCAGCAGCAGCGTCAGCACGCAGAAAAAGGCGCTCTCGTAGCTCGCCAGCATGATCTGGCGCACCAGGACCGCAAGGACCAGAATGTGCAGAATGGAAAAGACGATGAAGGAACTTCGGTGCTCCCGCAGTTCCTTGTCCATGGCCTGCCGGAACGTCTTTTTCTCCCATTGCCGCCGCAGGCGGCGGGCCGTTTTTTCCCGTCTTGTCAATCAGATCCCTCCCTGTGCTCCCTAGTCTTTGCCTCTTGGGCCACCTCATTCCCCGCTTCCCGCAGCCGCGCCAGCAGCTCTCCCAGGTCCCGGCACACCAGTGTGGGCGGCGTGTCACTTTTGGCGGCGTCCTGAGCCGTCGCCTCCCCGGTAAGGACCAAAACTGTGTCCACTCCGGCATTCACGCCGCAGGCGATGTCCGTGTAGAGCCGGTCCCCCACCATCAGCGTCTCCTCCGGTTTGCAGCCGGTCTGCTCCAGGGCCAGACGGATCATGGTGGGGTCGGGCTTTCCAATAAATTGAGGCCGCCGTCCCGCGCCCCGGGCGATGAATTCACAGATGGCTCCACAGTCCGGGACGAATCCAAAGAGCGTGGGGCAGGCCCAGTCGGGATTGGTGGCCAGGAAATCCGCTCCCCGGGCCAGCAGACGGCAGGCGTTTTCCACCTTCTGATAAGTGAGCTCCGTGTCAAAGCCCACCAGCACCGCCGTCACGTCCGCGTCCGGCATTTCCCGGATGTCAAATCCCGCCGCCCGCAGCTGGCGGCAAAAGGATGCCGTGCCCACGGCGTAATAGACATCCGAGGGGGAGCGGCTGGTTTTCAGATAGTACACCGTGGCCTCCACAGCGGTGAGGAACTCCTCCCGCTCCGCCGGGACCCCCAGCCGGTGCATCTTCTCCAGCCCGGCGTCCACACCCCGGGAGGAGTTGTTGGTAAGGTAACGGACCGCGCCGCCATTGGCACGGACGCAGGACAAAAACGCCGCCGCGCCGGGCAGCAGCGTCTCCTCCAAATAAACAGTTCCATCCAGATCCAGCAAAAAAAGCCGCTTGCGGGCCAGGTCCATACCCTCACATCCTCGTATAATAAGATTTGCAGACA
>FR890934.1:0-4613 GCA_000436875.1 Oscillibacter sp. CAG:155
TACTCGCCGAAGAGATAGCCGATCTCCCGGGCACCCACACCGATATCACCGGCGGGGATGTCCGTGTCGGAACCGATGTGACGGTACAGGGCCGTCATGAAGCTCTGGCAAAAGCGCATGATCTCCCGGTTGCTCTTGCCCCGGGGGTCAAAGTCCGCACCGCCGGCGGCGCCGCCGATGGGCAGGCCGGTCAGGGCGTTTTTGTAGGTCTGCTCAAAACCCAGGAACTTCACCACGGAGGGGTTCACCGTGGGGTGGAACCGCAATCCGCCCTTGTAGGGGCCGATGGCGCTGTTGAACTGCGCCCGGTAACCGTGGTTCGTGTGGGCCATGCCCTGATCGTCCACCCAGGGCACGGTGAAGGAGAGCATCCGCTCCGGCTCCACCATCCGGGTCAGAAGATCCAGCCGCTCGAAGCGGGGATCATCTGTAACGGCCGGCTGAATCATCTCCAGCCAGGCCTGCACCGCCTGCAGATACTCAGGCTGATTGGCGTACCGCTGCTCCAGGGCAGCGGACACGCTGGCAGCATACTCGCTCATTCCGCTGCCCTCCTCACACCAAGCCGTAGGCCAGCATGGAGTCGGCCACCTTCAGGAAGCCTGCGATGTTGGCGCCGGCCACCAGGTCGCCGGGCTTGCCGTACTCCGCAGCGGCGTTGGAGGCGTTGTGGTACAGGTTGGTCATGATAGACTTGAGGTGCTCATCCACCTCTTCAAAGGTCCAGTAGAAGCGCATGGAGTTCTGGCTCATCTCCAGAGCGGAGGTGGCCACGCCGCCGGCGTTGGCCGCCTTGGCGGGGGCAAACAACAGCCCTGCACCCTGCAGGGCCGCCACTGCCTCCGGCGTGCAGGGCATGTTGGCGCCCTCGGCCACGGCGAAGCAGCCGTTCTTGATCAGCGCCTTGGCGGCGTTCTCATCCAGCTCGTTCTGGGTGGCGCAGGGCAGTGCGATGTCGCAGGGGATCTGCCAGATACCGGCGCAGCCCTCGTGGTACTCGGCAGAGGGGTGGGTGTCCACATACTCCCGAATCCGCTTGCGCTCCACTTCCTTGAGCTGCTTGACGGCGGCCAGGTCAATGCCGTTACGGTCGTAGACATAGCCGTTGGAGTCGGACATGGCCACCACCTTGGCGCCGAACTCGGTGGCCTTCTCGCAGGCGTAGATGGCCACGTTGCCGGAGCCGGAGATCACCACCGTGGAGCCTTCAAAGCTGCGGCCAGCGTCCCGGAGCATGTTGTCGGTGAAGTAGCAAAGGCCGTAGCCGGTGGCTTCCGTCCGGGCCAGGCTGCCGCCGTAGGTCAGCCCCTTGCCGGTGAGGACGCCGGTAAACTCGTTGCGCAGCCGCTTGTACTGGCCGAAGAGGTAGCCGATCTCCCGGGCGCCCACGCCGATATCGCCGGCGGGTACGTCGGTGTCGGGCCCGATGTACTTGAAGAGCTCGCTCATGAAGCTCTGGCAAAAACGCATGACCTCAGCGTCGGACTTTCCCTTGGGGTCGAAGTCGCTGCCGCCCTTGCCGCCGCCGATGGGCAGGCCCGTCAGGGAGTTTTTGAAGATCTGCTCGAAGCCCAGGAACTTGATGATGCCCTCATAGACAGAAGGGTGGAACCGCAGGCCGCCCTTGTAGGGGCCGATGGCGCTGTTGAACTGCACCCGGAAGCCCCGGTTGACGTGGACCTTGCCCTGATCGTCCTCCCAGGGCACCCGGAACTTGATGATCCGCTCCGGCTCTACCAGGCAGTCCATCACGCCTTCCGTGATATACTCCGGGCGGGCCTCCACCACGGGGACCAGAGAAGTGAGGACTTCGTGAACCGCCTGGTGAAACTCCGGTTCCGCCGGGTTCCGGCGGATGACACGCTCCATCAGACCGTTCAGATATTCGTGCTGAATGTTCATGCTCTATACCTCCCAAGGCAGGCCGTCAACTCCACGCAGCAGGTGCTGCGCCGCGCCTGTCACACATTAGTTGTTTAAATCGTAGCACAATTAAAACTTCTCCGTCAATCTTTTTGTAGGTTGAGACAGCTCCCTCCGACGAATCTTGTGTATCTTCCCAATTTTTCAGGTCAGTAACCGTTTACTCTTGTTCGAATTTTCACTACGATCCCGACCGCTCCCACAACTCCTATGCGGCTTCGCAAAAAAAATGCAGTTTTTTTCAAAAAACTGTTGACAAACCAGGGTAAGTCGTGTAAGATAAACACGTTCCGCTTCGGACGATTAGCTCAGCTGGCTAGAGCACCTGCTTGACGTGCAGGGGGTCACAGGTTCGAGTCCTGTATCGTCCACCAACGAAAGCACCTGCCTTGGCAGGTGCTTTTTTTCGTATACAGGGGCCGGCCCTTTTGCTGCCGGTACAGGGAAGGAGCGTCTTTATGAGAAATGTCGCGCTGGTCACCGGCGCCTCCCGGGGAATCGGCCGTGCCATTGCCAGGGAGCTGGCCCGGGAGGGCTACGCCGTATGCGTCAACTGCCTTTCGCACCTCCAGGCGGCGCAGGAACTGGCCGGGGAACTGCGCCAGCAGGGTCAGGACGCCATCGCCGTGCAGGCGGATGTGGCCAGCCGGAGCGCAGTGGAGGATATGGTGCGCACCGTGGAACGGGAACTGGGCCCGGTGACGCTGCTGGTGAACAACGCCGGCATCTCCCGCCAGTGCCTGTTTCAGGATATGGATGACGAGACCTGGGACCGCTTTTTTGCCGTCAATGTGAACGGCGCGAAAAATACCATCCAGGCCGTGCTGCCCCACATGCTCTCGGAGAAGGCGGGCTGCATCGTGAACCTCTCCTCCATCTGGGGACTGCGTGGTGCCTCCTGTGAGGTGGCCTATGCCGCCACCAAGGCCGCGCTGGTAGGACTGACCCGCTCTCTGGCCCTGGAGCTGGCCCCCTCTCACATCCGGGTCAACGCAGTGGCGCCGGGCTGCATCGAGACCGACATGGTCCGGATGCTGGGCCCGGAGACCCGGGACCTGCTGATTGAGGAAACGCCTCTGGGCCGCCTGGGTACACCGGAGGATATCGCCCATGCCGTGGCATTTCTGGCCTCGGACAAGGCCTCCTTCCTCACGGGACAGATCCTCACCGCCGACGGCGGCTTCACCGTCTGACGGTCCGGAAGCAGGAACGCCGCCTCTCTCCCGCATCATGTAAATACCTCATTATTATAAAAAAGGACCCGCTGCTTTCCACAGCGGGTCCTTTTTTATTCGTCTCCCATTCCGGGAAGAGGCGGAGCATGGACGATCACCCGCCCGAAACACACCAGTGTCCGGCCGCTGTCAGCCGTGAGCACCACGTCGGCATCGGCCCGGGCCCGGTTCAGGGAAAAGAGATACACGGTCCCCAGCGGGTCCTTTCGGTATTGTTTGCAAACCATCTCCCCATCCACACAGAAGATGCCCACATCTCCCTGCCGCAGTGGGTCCCGGTTCACATACACCACCGAGCCGTCGGCAATATAGGGCGCCATAGAGTCGCCCTGGATTCGCACGGCAAACTCCGCCCCGGCAGGCACATCCTCCTTTACCGGCAGATAGTCGAAATCCTCCCCGAACACCGGGGCCGCGTAACCGGCCGCCGCCGGGCTCCGGTACAGCGGGATGACCCGGGGCTCCTGATCCGCCGTACGGCTCTCCTCCAGATCATCCCGGTAGGCGCAAAGCGCCTCTACCATGGAGCGCACCGTCTCCCGTCCCAGCGTGGAAAGTCCCCGGTACTGCTCCAGCAGCGCACGCTCTGTCTGCGTCAGCACCAGAGCTCCGGCGTGGAAACTGTCCTGAAACAACACGTTCGGCTCGGTCTTCAAAGCATCGAACAGCCGCAGGATCACATCCTCCCGGGGAAAGCTGATGCCTTTTTCATAGTTGCTGACGGCAGAAGGCGTCACACCCAGCAAATCCGCCAACTGCTGCCGAGACATGCCCAGTTCCTCCCGGCGTGCCTGGACGCGCTCCCCAAGTGTCATGGCTGCCTCCCCTTTCCCTTTCCGCGGTTTTCTTCAGGATACCCTACTTTCTTCGCCCTGTCAACTGAGGAATAACAAGAAACTTGTAAAATAGCGCTTGACATAATAGAACATTTGTGCTATTGTATCCTTGTTCACAAGATTCTTGTTAATCAACATTCAATATTCAATTTTTCTTGTCATTTAGGGTAGAAAAAAGCGCCCGCGATTGCAGGCACCTTTTGGTGGGGGAAGGTGGATTCGAACCACCGAAGCCGAAGCAACAGATTTACAGTCTGCCCCATTTGACCGCTCTGGAATTCCCCCATATGAAATTTGGAGCTGGTGGACGGATTCGAACCCCCGACCTGCTGATTACAAATCAGCTGCTCTACCAGCTGAGCTACACCAGCAGTTCCAACAGCAGGATTAATATTACCAGATGAATATGAATTTGTCAACAGGATTTTCAATTTTTTTTGTTTTTTCTTTTGGGAGGGATTTTTGTTGCTGTATCTGCGGCGCCGCCCTCGGCGGCGGCAAGTCCTCTGTACCCTGTGCGGACAGGAGATCACAGAGGGCGAGGACTATTGGATCTGCAACGGCAGCCGGATCTGCTGCCGTTGCCTCACCGCATTTGCCCGTACGGAGCTGGCTCCCT
>FR890934.1:4659-15111 GCA_000436875.1 Oscillibacter sp. CAG:155
AGGCGGACGAATGACGCTTTTGGAACTATCGGCGCTCTATGACGAGAGCGCATCCCGCATCCGCGTGCGGATGGCGCAGCTCCGGGCCGACGCCAAGGAGCAGACGGACCCGGCAGCGGCGCAGGCCCTGCGGCAGCGGATCGCGGAACTGACGCCGCTGCTGCGAGAGATGCGGGAGCTGGCGGTGCTGACCGCACACTATTACGACAGGAGCTATCATAAACATGAACGGTACACCCTTTGATACCCGGGCCAGCGAGTGGATCGGCGACATGACAGTGTGGCTGCGGGAAAACAGCCCCGACAACAGCGAACAGCTGGATCGTCTGCGGCGCAACCTGCGCCAGGCCCGGCTCCGGGAGCTCACCCCCCGGCAGCGGCAGATGCTCACCCTTTACTACGACCAGGGGATGAACATCCCGCAGATCGCCGCACTGCTGGGGCTCAACCGTTCCACAGTGTGCCGCACGCTCCGCCGGGCGCGGGAGCGGCTCTACCGCCACATCCGGTACAGCCTGTAACACTTTTTCTTTTTCCTCTTGTGCTTTTCCCCCGCGCCCCGTATAATCGGCTTAGACAGGGTATTCTAAATAGGCCCGATTACCGCCGGACGAGGAGGTACTGCACATGCTGTATTCCACTTTGCACAAACGCTGGCCGCGGCTGGTGGCCTCCGTGGTGGGAGAACTGATCTCCGCCGCCGCTTTGAATCTGTTCATCGTTCCGCTGGGGCTTTACACCGGCGGTACCCTGGGACTGTGCCAGCTGATCCGAACTCTGCTGCAATCTTCCCTGGGACTGGAGACCGGGCCCTATGACATTGCCGGTATCCTCTATTTTATCACCAACATCCCCATCCTTCTGCTGGCCTATAAAACGCTGGGGCGGGAACTGGTGATCAAAACCATCGTCTGCGCCGTCTCCTATTCTCTCTTCTACTCTATCATCCCCATTCCCTCCACGCCGATCATTGACGACTACCTGACCGCCTGCATGCTGGGCGGCATCCTCACCGGTGTGGGCAGCGGCATCGTTCTCACCTGCGGCGCCAGCGGCGGCGGGCTGGATATTGTGGGACTGTGCCTGAGCAAGCGGGGCAGCTCCTTTACCGTGGGGAAATTCTCCCTGACCTTCAATGTGTTTCTCTACACCGCCTTTTTGGTGCTCTTCAGCCCCCAGGTGGCCATCTACTCGGTGATCTACAACTTCTTCAGCGCCATGGTGCTGGACCGGGTCCACCAGCAAAACATCAACGTCCAGGCGCTGATCTTCACCCGGGAGGACCAGAACGAGCTGGCCCACTTCATCATCTCGTCCCTGGGCCGCAGCGTCACCTACTGGAACGGCACCGGCGCCTATACCGGTGAAAATATCCATGTATTGTGCGTGTGCCTTTCCAAGTACGAGATCGAGGAACTGCTCCGGGCGGTCCACACCATTGACCCCCACGCCTTTTTGACCGTACAGGAGGGGACCCACATCTACGGAAACTTCACCCGAAAGCTGGAATGACCGGACGTCCGCCCGACCTTCCCGTCGGGCTGCGCAGTTTTCCTACTGAAAAATGCGGGACAGGCAAAAGCCTGTCCCGCATTCTTATATGGGTATTTTCTTACCGGCGCCCCCGCTGCCGGAAGGCCCGGCGGGCTCCCTTGCGGCGGGCCTTCTTCTCCGCCCGCGCAGCGAGAAAGGCACTGCACTTGTCAAAGATCCGCTCCAGGGTCATCTGCACCGGCACCACCAGCAGCACCAGCACGATCAGCACCAGCCAGGCGGCAAAGCTCAGATTGGAGAGGGCAAACGCCTCTCCAAAAAAGAAGATGGCCGCCAGCAGCGCAGCACTCATGGTCACCAACAGTGCGATCCGCTTGGCGTCCAATGGCCGGGCGGCGTAGTAGATCACCGTCAGGCCGTTCACCGCCATCAACACCACACAGATGGTGGAAAGCTCCTCCAGCGTCAGGCCGAAGGTGTAGACGAACAGCTCCGCAAACAAGATCACGGCAATGGCCGTCAGCCCTCCGGGGAAGGCCCGGCGCAGCACGTTGTGGAGGAACCGCCCCCGCACCAGGTCATGGTTGGGCTCCAGTGCCAGGAAAAAGGAGGGTACGCCGATGGTCAGGGCAGAGATCAGCGTCAGCTGGATGGGGACAAAGGGATAGGGGAAATCGGCAAACAGCGTGATGATAGCCAGAAAGAACGAGAGGATGTTCTTCACCAGATACAGCGCCGAGGCCCGCTGGATGTTGTTGATGACCCGGCGGCCCTCCGCCACTACCTTGGGCATGGCGGCAAAGTCACTGTCCAGCAGCACCAGCTGGGCCACCTGACAGGCTGCGTCTGCGCCGGAGGCCATGGCCACGCCGCAGTCGGCGTCCTTGAGGGCCAGCACATCGTTGACGCCGTCGCCGGTCATGGCCACGGTGTGGCCCTGGCTTTGAAGGGCCCGGACGATCTTGCGCTTCTGATTGGGCACCACCCGGCCGAATACCGTGTACTCCCGCACGGCCCGGGCAATGTCCTGATCTGTCTGCAGCTCCCGGGCGTCCACCCAGCTGCCGGCGCCGTCGATCCCCGCCTGGGCCGCCACGGCGGACACCGTGACCGGATTGTCGCCGGAAATGACCTTGACAGCCACTCCCTGACTGTGGAAGTAGTCAAATACCTTGGGCGCCGCCGGACGGATGGGATTTTCCAGCACCACCAGGGCGATGGGCACCATCAGGCCCACGAGATGCCCCGGCTCCGCACCATCACACTGGGCCAGCAGCAGCACCCGGCAGCCCTTTTCGGCATAGTAGGCCGTCCGCTTTTCCAGCGGGGCAAACTCGCTGCCCAGCACATACTCCGGCGCACCCAGCACATAGGCGCCCCGGCCGGGAAAATTCACCGCGCTCCACTTGGTGGCCGAGGAAAAGGGCACCGTCTCCCGGTGGGGCCAGGCGGGGCCGTAGGAATACCGCTCCGCGATGGCTTTGGCCGTGTCGTTGTCCGGTTCCATGCAGCGGTAGAAGGCTCCCAGGATGTCGGAGATCTCCGTTTCCGGATAGGCCTCCACATCCAGCGGCACCACCTCCCGCACCTGCATCTGAGGGCTGGTGACGGTGCCGGTCTTATCCACGCACAAAACGTCCACCCGGGCCAGCGTCTCGATGGCGTTCATCTCATGGATCAGGGTCCGGTTCTGCGCAAGACGAACTACGCTGACCGCCAGCGCCACGCTGGTCAGCAAAAACAGCCCTTCCGGGATCATGCCGATGAGGGCCGCCACGGTGGAGACCACCGCCTGCCGCAGCCCCAGTTCCTGCACGGCATACTGATTATAAAAAAGCGCCCCGCCGATGGGAATCAGCACCACACCGATAAACCGGATCAGCCGGTCCAGCGAGCGCATCATTTCGCTCTTGCCGGGGCCGGCGTCCTTCTTGGCAGCCAGTGTCAGTTTGGCGGCATAGGAGTCCGCCCCCACCTGATCCAGCCGTGCCCGGCACTTGCCATTGATGACGAAGCTGCCGGAGAGCAGGCTGTCCCCGGCGGCCTTGGCGATGGCGTCCGCCTCGCCGGTGATGAGAGACTCATTTACCTGCACCTGCCCGGTGAGAACGGTGGCGTCTGCCGGGATCTGACAGCCGGCAGTCAGCTCGATGACGTCCTCCCGCACCAGTGCGTCCGATGCCAGTTCCACCACCATCCCGTCCCGGATCGTCCGGACTCTCGCGGCAGAGAGCAGCGTCAGCTTTTCAATGGTCCGTTTGGACCGCAGCTGCTGGACAATGCCGATAACCGCGTTGGCGGCTACAATGAAGAGGAAGGTCATGTCCCTCCAGTCCCCCACCAGCAGCAGACACACCGCCAGCACCACAAAAATCAAATTGAAATACGTCAGCAGATTTTCCCGTACGATCTGCTTATCCGACTTGGTGGGCGAGGCCACCGGCCGGTTATCCCAGCCGGCCTCTGCCAATGCCTTTGCTTGGGCAGAGGTCAGGCCCTTGTCAGCTGTCGGGTTCTGCAGGGGCATCTCCCTCCGGTCGGGCGCTGCGGCTTCCTGCGGTTGTCCCCTGTGGGTCCATTTCACGGGAGGGGTCCCCCTTTCGACATTTTTTGAGTGTATTATAGCAATTTCCCTGCGGTTTGTACAGGGAGGCACTGGAAACCGCGCAAAAAAACGCCCGGGCTCTATTGGCCCGGGAAGAACTTCGATCCGCACGCTTCCCACACGGCGGAGGCAGCGCGTTCGTCCTTCTACCAAAACGAAAAAGGACATCCCAGTTGGGATGTCCTTTTATTTGGAGCGGGCAACGAGGCTCGAACTCGCTACCTCCACCTTGGCAAGGTGGCGCTCTACCAGATGAGCTATGCCCGCGGAACGAAAGTTATTCTAACAAATACATTCCATCTTGTCAAGGCAAAATAAAAAGTTTTTTAAATTTTTTTGTCAGTTGCACATTTGCGTGCAATTTCTCCCCTGCCGGCGCATATACTGCTTGAGAATGCCATTGCAAAGGAGGAACAGCCGTGCGTATGCAGATCCACAACGGTGGTGACGTCGATGACCTGATCTTTCAGGACAGCTGGATCATCAGTGAACGATAATGCCTGACAGGCGCCGCAGATGCGGCGCCCTTTTTATGGCTCACCGGCCGCAGATGGTGCCGCCGCCCACCACTGCCTCATCGTCGTAGAACACCACCGCCTGTCCCGCGGTGACGGCCCGCTGGGGCTGGGCAAAGGTGACCCGCACCCGGCCGTCCTCCAGCGGCTCCACGGTGGCCTCGGCCTCCTTCTGGCTGTACCGGGTCTTGGCGGTCACTTGGATGGGCCCCGTAAGCGCCGGCAGGGAGATGAGATTGACCCGCTCCGCCGTCAGCGTATCGGTGTAAAGCGCACTGTCCGGCCCCAGGACCACGGTGCCCGCGTCCAGGTCCTTGCGTACCACATACAGCGGCGCGTCGGCACTGACCCCCAGCCCCTTCCGCTGGCCGGTGGTATAGCACTCCAACCCCCGGTGGCGGCCCAGGACATGCCCCTCCTGGTCCACAAAGTCCCCGGGCACCGGCGTCACGCCGCCATAGCGCTGCAAAAAGCCCACATAGTCCCCGTCGGGAACAAAGCAGATGTCCTGACTGTCCGCCTTTTCGGCGTTGTCCAGGCCGGCCTCTGCTGCCAGCGCCCGGATGGCAGGCTTTTCATAGTCACCCACCGGGAGCAGCAGATGGCTCAGCTGGCGCTGGGTCAGCTGATAGAGCACGTAGCTCTGGTCCTTCCGCCGGTCTTTGCCCCGCAGCAGCAGCCACCGCCCCCGCTCCTCATCGTAGCGCACCCGGGCATAGTGGCCGGTGGCGATGGCATCCGCTCCCTGCTCCAGCGCCCAGTCCAGCAGGGCGCCGAACTTGATCTCCCGGTTGCAGTCGATGCAGGGATTGGGGGTTCTGCCCTGCACATATTCCTCCACAAAGTGGTCCATGACGGCGGTGCGGAACAGTCCGCTCAGGTCCAGTACCTGATGGGGAATCCCCATGGCGGTGGACACCGCTTTGGCCATCTCAATATCATCTGCCGAACCGCACAGGTCCGGCAGATCCTTATAGGCATGCAGGCGCAGCGTGACGCCGGTGACGTCGTACCCGGCCCGCCGCAGCAGCAGTGCCGCCGCAGCGCTGTCCACGCCGCCGCTCATGGCAGCAAACACGCGCTGAATAGACAATGGAATCCCTCCTGATTCAAAGCTGGTCTTATTATACCTGATTACTGGGAAAAAGGAAACCTATAAATCCGACCGCCCGAAGGCGGCCGGATGGCTCAGTCCAGATTGCGCTGCAAAAACGCCTGGGGCGGCAGGGCGTCTGAGAGTGCCAGCAGCGTGCGGTTAAAGCCGCCGGCGTAGTCAAAGGCCACATCGGACACACCGCCGCTTCCCACCAGACAGTCCGGGAAGGCCAGTGTAAAGCGGGAGCCCTTCTCAGGCTGGGATTCTGCCAGCAGCCGTCCACCCAGCCCCTCCGCAATGCGGGCGCACAGAGACAGTCCCAGGCCCAGACCATGAGGCTGGGGGGCGATCCGCTCCGGATGGCGGTAGCGCTCAAAGAGCACTTCCATCTGTTCCGGCGGGATGCCGCAGCCGCTGTCCGTCACGGACAGCAGCATCTTCCCCCCCGCGCACTTAAGTTCCACCGTCACGGAGCCTCCGGCGGGGGTAAACTTGAAGGCATTGGAGAGTAGCTGGTACAAAAGCTGCTCTATGCCCTCCCGATTGACGGCGCAGATGTGCCGGGGCGTCCGGCAGCGGAAGGTAAATGTCAGGCCCAGCAGCCCTGCCAGACCCTCCGCCTGGTCACACAGGTCTCCCACCACCTGCACCACATCCAAGTCCTGAAGGGGTAGCGGCCCCTCCTTTTGAAAGATCTGCGCGGCGGTCAGGTTGTTCACCAGCCGCAGCAGACGGTAATAGCTCTGATCCAGAACGGCTGCCCGCTGGTCCAGCTCCGGGTCCTCATCCCGCTTGGCGGGCGGGGCCAGCTGTATCGCCGCCAGATGCAGATTGCTCAGCGCCGCCCGCATCTGGGCAGCGATCCCGGGCAGAAGCACCTCCGGGGGCTGCGCCGGCTGTTGTATTTCCTGGGGCTGCTGCTCCTCCGGCTGATGGGGCTTTTCCGGTTCCACAGGGCTCCCTCCTATCCGCGCAGACGCGCTGCATGTAGCATGTACAGGGAGCCCTCCGCAAAACCGTGGAAAAGCCTGCCTGCGCTGCCTATATTTTTTAGCATAGCAAAAATGTGTGGCAAAGACAAGAATTTTGTCGAAAAATGTCGAACGCAGGAGGAAGCTGTGCAATCTCACCAGTAAATTTTGGATTTACGTCACGTAATTTTACGTAATATTTAAAGAAAAGTTTTCGCAACCGTGCTACAATCAGGACAAGGCTTACCGCACCGGCGGTAAAATATGAAGACGCGGAAGGAATGGATACAATGGCAATCAAAGTGGGCATCAACGGCTTCGGCCGCATCGGACGGGTGGCTCTGCGGATCATGGTGGAGCGGGGCTGCAGCAGCTATCAGATCTGCGGCATTAATCTGCGCAACGCGGATCTGGACTACATGGTCTATCAGGTCAAGTATGACAGCGTCTTCCGCACCTTCCAGGGCACGGTGGAGCGGGACGACCGGCACCTGATCATCAACGGCAAGAAGATCCGCGTGTACAGTGAGGACGACGCGGCCAACATTCCCTGGGATGACTGCGGCGCCGAATACATCATCGAGTCCACCGGCGCCTACTGCACCACGGAGAAAGCCTCCGCCCACTTCCGGCACGGCGCCAAGAAGGTCATCATCTCCGCCCCCGCCAAAGATGACGTCACGCCCACCTTCGTCATGGGTGTCAACCACACGAACTATACACCGGATATGAACGTGGTCTCCAACGCCTCCTGCACCACCAACTGCCTGGCCCCCATGACCAAGGTCATCAACGACACCTTCGGCATCGAGCAGGCCCTCATGAGTACCATCCACGCCGCCACCGCCAAGCAGAAGGCCGTGGACTCCCGGGCGGGCCGGGACTGGCGGACGGGCCGCAGCGTCATGGGCAACATCATTCCCTCCACCACCGGCGCGGCCAAGGCGGTGGGCATGGTCATCCCCGAGCTCAAGGGCAAGATGACCGGCATGAGCTTCCGGGTTCCCACCAACGATGTGTCCGTGGTGGACCTGACCGCCCGGCTCCGCCAGCCCGCCAGCTATCACGATGTGTGCGTGGCTATGGAGAACGCCGCCCAGAACCGGATGAAGGGCATCATCACCTGCACCCGGGACCAGGTGGTCTCCTCCGATCTGACGGGCTTCTCCGAGACCTGCATCTTTGACGAGACCGCCGGCATCATGCTGGACAACAACTTTGTCAAGCTGATTGCCTGGTACGACAACGAGTGGGGCTACAGCAACAAGATTCTGGATCTGATGGCCTATATGTACGCTGTGGACCAGCAGGGCTGATCCATCAGGGATTTAAAAGAGGGACGTGGGTTTTCCCCACGTCCCTTTTTCAGCTTAACATACAGTTAAACTATAAGTCAATATATGTTTTAACTTGATGTATCGTGTCGATTGAATCAGATACACTAATCTCAATATTGGGATTAGGTGAAGCTGATGGAGACGCACATGCTGGACAAGAAAAACATGGGTCTGCGCATCCGGCGTGCCCGGGAACAAAAGCACTGGACTCGGGAACAGCTTGCCGAAAAGCTGGAACTTTCGGTGAATGCAGTGGCAGATCTTGAACGGGGAAAATCCGGGACAAGATTGGAAACCCTGGTAAAGCTGTGCGCTCTTTTGGGACTGAGCGCCGACTACGTCCTCTACGGGGAGCCCTCCCCGTCCGCCCAGGCCATCGCCGGGATGCTGGCGGACCGGGACGAGCGGACCCAACACCTGGTGGAATCCACCGTGCGGGCCATGCTGGACGCTCTGGACGAAACCAAACCGTAACCAACTGCAAACCGCCCGGAGAGGATGTTCCTCTCCGGGCGGTTTTTTTGTTATTCCGCTGCTTTTTCCGCCGCTTTCTTGCGGCGGCGGCCACCCCGGTGGGTGCGGCCGGTTTTCTTCACGGGCTGCTCCTCCATCTGCTCCGGCTGGGACTCCTCAGCGGGCTTTCCGCCCAGATGCAGGCGGCCCTGCTTCTTGGCGGGCTGTTCCTCCGCCATGGGCTCCGGCTGGGGCTCTTTGGCGGCCTTGGCGCCCTTTCCGCCCCGCTTACGCCGCCCGGAGGACTTCTTGGGATCCTCCGCAGGAGCGGGCACCGGGGCAGGTGCCGGGGCAAACAGCTCCTCCAGATGGGTATAGGCCAGCACACCCTGGGCCGGGCCGAACTCCCGAATCAGCGCCTGCGCCAGCTCCTCACGGCTGGCGCTGCGCAGCAGGAAACTGGCCTGCAGGCAGCTCTGGATAGACGGCCGCAGCGCCACCTCCCGGAAGGTATCCGCGTACCGGGCCCGCAGGGCGCCCATAGCGGCCTCATACCCCTTGTCCTGGCTGATGACGTAGGCAAAGTCCGCCTCGCCCCGGCCCACCAGTACACCCAGTTCCGTGATGATCTGGAAGTCGATGGAGTTCTTGCCGCCCCGGACGCTCTCCAGATACTGGACCTGGGCCTTGGTGCCGGCACAGAGCTTCTGCACACTGGAAAGGCTCTGTCCCTTTCCATAAAAAACCAGGACGGTGTCGTCGGCGGTCAGCAGGTCGATGCCCTGCAGCCCGGTGCCGATGTTGTTGTCACCGTCCACCAAAAAAATCATGTTCATGAATCTTGTTCTTTCCTCCGTTTTTTCTCCGCATAGGCGGAGATCGGACTTGATTATACCAGACATTCCGAAAAAGCACAAGGGGAGGCGGCAGGCGCAAAAAACGGGGACCGCTTGCGCGGTCCCCGGGTTGGACGAGGTTATTCCTCTTCGTCGGTAACGATCAGGCCGTAGCCGCCGTTTTTCCGCTGATAGACGATGGACAGGCTGTCATCCTCGCTGTTGCGGAAGACAAAGAAGGGATGGTCCAGCAGGTTCATCTGCAAAATGGCCTCCTCCGGGCTCATGGGCTTGACAGAGAAGCGCTTGGTGCGGACGATGTTGAACTCCTTCTCCTCCTGCACCTCAAAATCATCCTCCGGCATGGGAGGCGGGAATCCTTCGCTCCGCAGGCGCTTGGCCAAGCGGGTCTTGTTCTTCAGGATCTGGCGCTCGATATAGCCCACGGCCGCGTCCACCGCGCCGCGCATATCCCCGTCCGGAGCCTCCGTCTGCGCCCGCAGCAGCGTGCCGCCGCCGCGAATGGTGATCTCCACAGAGCACAGGTGATCCTTCTCCACGGAAAACGTCACAAACGCGCTGGTCTCCTCCTCCCGGAAATACCGGTCCAGCTTGGAGATCTTTTTGGCGGCGTATTCCTTAATGGAATCATTCAGGGAAATCTTCTTGCAGGCAAACGTACACTTCATCGAGATCGCTCCTTTCGTGTGGGAAAGAGGGTTCCTGAGAACCTCTCTTTTGGTTAGTATAACACACCCGTTTCATTTTGGAAAGAGTCTTGCTGTGAACTTTCACAAAATATTTCCCGCCCGACCATTTTCGGCAAAAACAGCGGTGCCGGGGCGGTATGATGATCCAGGAAGCTTTCCAATATCCCACCCGCTTGGGCCGCACGGCGCGCTGCGCCGGGCGGCTCTTTTTTATCCCGTCGACTCTGTGGAAAAAAAGAGGCCGCCGGAGGGCGGTCTCTCTTTTCCGTTATCTTCTTCTCCGGCCGCCCCGCTTGCCGTCGATGCTGCGGTTCAGATCGGCCATTTTCCCCTCGGAAGAGGAGAGGAACTGCTTGAGCTTATCCTCGAAGGACTGGTCTGCGGAGGGAGGCAGCGTCTGCTGCGGGCTCCGGGTGTGGCGGGGGGGGGGCCCCG
>FR890934.1:15176-18311 GCA_000436875.1 Oscillibacter sp. CAG:155
CGCGGGATGCCGGGCGCTCCTGCTGGGGCAGCGCCTTCTTGATGGAGAGGTTGATCTTCCCGTTCTCCGTGGACAGTACCAGCACCTTGACGGTCTGGCCCTCCTGCAAAAAGTCATGTACGTCGTTGACAAAGGCGTTCGCGATCTCCGAGATATGCACCAAACCGGACTTCCCATTGCCCAGGGCGACAAACGCGCCGAATTTGGTGATGGTGGTTACCTTGCCTTCCAGAATACTCCCAACCTGAGGCTCCATACGGTGAAATGTTTCTCCTTCCAACTATTTTTTTGCGCCGGCTCCCGGCGCGGAATGACTGACAGAAAAGGCGCGATGCCGGCGCAAGCGGGAGAAGCTCACCGCTCCCCTCGTCGCCCGGCACCACTTCAATTCACAATAAAAACCCGCTCTCCGGGCGCAACCATGCCCAGTTCATCCCGGGCGATCTCCTCTTTCTTTTCCTGGCTGCCGCCGTCGGCGATGTCCGCCCGCAGGGCGTCGTTTTCCGCCTGCTTGGACTCCACCTGCTCCGACAGCTCCTCCTTTTGGGCCTGGGCGGTCTCCACCTGGCGATTGATCCGCACCAGCTGCCACCCCAGGCTCACCAGCAGCAACAGCAGCAGCAGACGAACGACCGGTCCGGTGCCGGCCCGCTTGGGTTTCTGCGCTTTCTTTCTTGCCATGCCCGGCACCTCCCGTTCTTCGGAACCGTTTGGCTCCAGTTTGTTTTATTGTATAGCATTTCCCCGCAAAATAAAAGAGATTTTTTCCGCTGACGGCGATTTTTTTGCAGAATTTTTTCAGCAATTTCCAAGGAATCAACAGCAAATACGCCAAATAGGCCACTGTATCCACCCAAAAATCCCACACCGGCCCCAACGGGGAAGAAAAAAGGCTGAAAAACAGCACCGCGCCACCGATCAGCCCCACCAGGGCATACAGCCGCAGCTCTCCCTCCCCCCGCTCCAGGGTGAAGAGCAGCAGCCCGCCGCCCAGCAGCAGGCAGTACACGCTGTCCAGTGCCGCGGTGGAGCGGGGCCAGCGCCGCCGGAACGCCCGCAGCAGATCGTACACCACCCCCGCCGCCGCGCCCAGCAAAATGGACTGGCCGAAGAGCACCAACTGCCCGGAGACGCTGTTTCCCATAGGCTCAGCCAAACAGGCGGCGCAGGAAACCGCCGCCCGATTCCCGTCCGCCGTCCTCGTAGGCGAGGGAGTCCACACGGCCGTCCACATGCAGCTCTCCGCCGTCCAGCGACAGCTTGCCGATGTGCAGGTCCTCCCCCATGATGACCAGGACCCCGGCGGTGGTGGTCATCACGATGCTGCTCTCGTCAAACCGCTCCACATCCTCCACGCCGGAGATGGTCATCTGCTCCCGGCCCGTCAGTTCCAGCCGGTGGGCAGACGGCGGCATTTCATGATAGTCGTTCATACGGCGTCCCTCCCCTGTCCCAACTATATGGCACAGGGAGCGGGATTATGCGGGGCGTATCTCAGTCCTGGGGCTCTTCGTTTCTCCGGCGGTCCACTTCCCGGTACAGTCCGCCGGCCTCCGCCTGGCGCACCGTCTCCTGGACGGAGAGCACCTCCACCGTAATGGTGCGGATGCCGAAACGCAGCGTGATCTGGTCCCCCACTTTCACGTCGTAGCTGGCCCGGGCGGGCTTGCCGTTGACGGTCACCAGGCCGTTGTCGCAGGCCTCGTTGGCCACGGTCCGCCGCTTGATGAGCCGGGTCACCTTCAGATATTTGTCCAAACGCATATGGTTTCCTCCAAAGCAGGACTGCCGGCACTTTCGTGCCGGCAGTCCCCTGATTGTTTTCACGGTTTGCAGCCGCAGGCCAGGCCTGCCGCCGCTTGCGGACGAAGGGCGTCCTGCTTACTTCGCCACCGTGTCCTTGAGCGCCTTTCCGGCCTTGAACACGGGCACCACAGAAGCGGGGATCTCAATGGACTCCTTGGTCTTGGGGTTGCGGCCGATACGGGCGGCGCGCTTTTTCACCTCGAAGGAGCCAAAGCCCACCAGCTGGACCTTGTCGCCTTCCTTCAGGGCGGCGGTGATGGCGTCCAGAGTAGCGGTGATGACAGCCTCGGCTTCCTTCTTGGAGACCTCGGCGGTAGCGGCGACAGAGTTGATGAGTTCAGCTTTGTTCATGGATAAAATCCTCCTATTTGAAATCTTGGGGTATTCTTCCCTTTATTCTTAACGCAAAACGCGATTAAGACTCCTCGTTTTTCTTGGCGTCCCGCCACAGGGCGGTGAGTTTCTCCCCGCCGCACGCCGAAAGGGGCTCCTCCGCATGCTCCTCCACATAGCGGAAACGGCGGTTGAATTTGTCACAGGCGCAATGCAGCGCCTCCTCCGGGTCCACGCCGGACATCTGGGCCACCTTGGCGGCCATAAACAGCACATCGCCCAGCTCCTCCTGCACGCCGTGGGGCGCGTCGGTCTCCCGGCCGGATGCCGCGGCCTCCCGCAGTTCCCGGATCTCCTCTTCCAGCTTGTCCAGTGCGCCGGTCACATCGGGCCAGTCAAAGCCCGCCTTGGCGGCCTTCTTCTGCACCTTCTCCGCCCGCCACAAAGCCGGCAGCGTATGGGGCACGGACTCCACGGCGTCAGCGGTGGTCTCCTGCCCCTTTTCCTTGCGCTTGAGGGCCTCCCAGTTCACCAGCACCTGCTCGGAGGTCTCCGCCTCCACGGTGCCGAACACATGGGGATGACGGTACACCAGCTTTTTCGTCACGCCGTCCACCACGTCGTCCATGGTGAAGTTGCCCCGCTCCGCCTCGATCTGGGCGTGGAAGGCAACCTGCATCAGCACGTCGCCCAGCTCCTCGCACATGTCCCGGGGATCGTCCCGGTCCAGGGCGTCCAGGACCTCGTAGGTCTCCTCCAGGAAGTTCCGCCGGATGGAACCATGGGTCTGCTCTCGATCCCAGGGGCAGCCGCCCGGTGCCCGCAGCAGGCGCATCACTTCCAGAAAGTCCTCGTAACTATAATGCGGTTTACATTGAAAATCTACCATACATCTTCTGCCTTTGCAAGATAATTTCACGGAAAACCCTTGAATTTCAAGGATTTCCACCGGATCTTCGGAAAATCTGGCGGCAGCGGAGCACTCCGCCGCCGCCA
>FR890934.1:18353-29462 GCA_000436875.1 Oscillibacter sp. CAG:155
CCGTCCCCGGTCTCAGCGCAGGTGCAGCAGGCGGACCAGGGTCTGCCCATGGGGGATGCCCTTCATATCCTCCGCCCGCAGAATCCGCAGTGCGATCACCAGGATAAAGTACACCACAACGCCTGCGCCGATACCCAGCAGCGTGGCCAGAGCGCTGGCGCCGTAGGCGTATTCACCGCCGGTGAGCGCCTGCAGCACCAGGCCATACACCGCCCAGGCTGCTCCGCCCATCACCACGGAGGCGATCACAGGCTTGGTGAAAAGCTGGAGATATCTGGGTTTTTCCGGAGAGTACTTCCACACAAAGAAGAGGTTCAGTCCGGAGATCACCAGATAGCAGCAAAGGGTGGAGATGGGCGCACCGTGGATGTTGATATCCGGGTTCCCCACCAGAACATAGTTCATCACGATCTTCACAACGCCGCCTGCAATCATCGTGCAGATGGGGATACGTTCATGGCCATAGGACTGCAAAATGGCATTGGTGAGCGTCATGAGGCAGATGAAGATGCAGGCGATTCCCAGCACCTGCAGGTGTGGACCCGCTGCCATTGCGGCCTCCTTCTGGGCGGGATAGAGCATCATCAGGATCGGTTTGGAAAGAACGCTGAGGCCTACGCCTGCAGGGATTGCCAAAATGGCAATCAGCCGGAAGGCGGAGGAGATGATGCGGTTGGCCCCGGCGCTGTCCTTCCGGGCCATGGCTGCCGCCGCAAAGGGGATCAGACTCATGGTAACGGGATAGACAAAGGAGGGGGGCAGGTTGATGAGATCCATGCCGAAGGTATACTGCCCGTATAGCGCGGCTGGTTTTTCCGCCAGCAGGCTGGAGATCGCCTCCAGCCGTCCCAGAACGATCTTGGAATCGATAAGGGTGATGATGCTCATGGCGGAGTTGCTCAGCGTGATGGGCACGCCGATGAGCAGTACCTTTTTCATCAGGGTGCCGCTGCTCTCCGGAACGTCCAGAGACTCCGTCCGGTCCCGGTGGCGCAGCAGATAGAAGATCAGGAACACCATGGACAAAATCGTGCCCACCGTGACGCCCAGGATGGCGCCGGCGGCGCTGATCTCCACTCCGTAGCCCAGCTGCAGGAAATACCATGCCAGGGACAATCCGATTCCCAGCTTGCACAGAGCCTCCAGGATCTGGCTCACGGCCGTGGGGGTCATATTCCCCTGACCCTGTGTGTAGCCCCGCATGCAGGCCAGCAGGCACACACAGAATACCGCAGGCGACAGGGCCCGGATGGACCAGAAGGCCAGGGAGTCATTCATGAAGGCGGCCAGCTGAGCGGAGCCGAAGAACATGATGAGGGAGAACACCAGACCCAGGCCGAAGAACAGCCAGATGGACGTGCGGAAAATCTTGCGTTTTTCATTCTCCCGCCCCAGGGCGTGGGCCTCGCTGGTGAGTTTGGAAATGGCCAGCGGCAATCCTGCGGTGGAAATGGTCAAAAGCAGATTGTAAATATTGTAGGCAACCGTAAAATGCGCCTTGCCCTCGTCCCCGATGATGTTGCCCAGGGGGATCTTGTAAACGGCTCCGATGATCTTCACAATGGCCACGGCGGCGGCCAAAATCGCGGCGCCGCCCAGGAATGACTTCTTTTCTTGTTTCGACATGAAGAGAATACCTCGAATTATTGAAAAAATACGCATCAGACAATGCGCGCCGGCCCGGTCTGCTGCGGGCCCGATGGAGTTAGAGTCTGGTCAGGCAGCCCTTGACCAGTGCGCTGAAGCGGGGTCCCGCCTCAGCGGCAGCTTCCAGCACCTCGTCGGAGCTCAGGGGCGTCTCCAGTACGCCGGCACCCATGTTGGTGCAGAGCGTAAAGCCCAGCACCTGCATGCCGCAGTGGGCCGCCACAATGGTCTCCGGCACAGTGGACATACCCACCGCGTCAGCGCCCAGCGTCCGGGCCAGGCGCACTTCCGCCGGCGTTTCAAACTGCGGGCCGGGGAAATACATGTACACGCCCTCCTGCAGGGGGATCTCCAGCGCCTTGGCGGTCTGGCGGGCCACCTCCTGCAAAGCCGGGGTATACACATGGCTCATATCCGGGAACCGGGGACCGAATTCCTCCAAATTGGGACCGCACAGGGGGCTGACGCCGAAGAGCTTGATGTGGTCCGTGATGAGCATGATGTCTCCGGCGGAGAAACTGGTGTTCACCGCGCCGGCGGCATTGGTGACGATCATGGCCTCCGCCCCCAGCAGACGCAGCACCCGCACGGGGTAGCTTACATCCTGGAACGACCAGCCCTCATAGGTGTGGAGCCGGCCCTGCATCACGGCCACATTCTGGCCCGCCAGTTTTCCGAAGACGAACTGCCCCTTGTGATCCGGAGCGGTGGAGCGCTTCATGTGGGGCACCTGGGTATAGGGAACGCAGATGGGATGTTCCACCGCGTCCGCCAATGCGCCCAGGCCGGAGCCCAGGATCAGCAACACCCGGGGGCGGAACCCGTCCAGCCGCTGCCGCAGCGCCTCCGCGCTTTCCCGATACTGTTCCATGGTATAGTCCATTTACTGATCTCCTTTTTCCAATTTTCCGCCGCATTCCCGGCAGAAAGAATCTCCCGCTTGGGTCCGGGCGCCGCAGGTGGGACACCGGTCCTCCGCCTTTTCTCCCCTGAGCCGCCCGATCTCCGCCTGGATGGCCGCTGCCGTCTCGTGAAGCCGGTCGATCTCCTGGAGCTTTTCCAGCAGCACATCTGAGTCCGTAGGGGTCCCGGTGTGGGTGGCGTAGATCATCTCTCCCACTTCCCGGAGGGCATAGTCGATGTCCGCCTTGTTTTCCGCCGCGCGGATGTTGAGTTTTGCCACCGATGCCAGTTCCCAGGCCTTGCCCTTGACGCCATATGCCGCGTCGGAGGCCGTGTCTGCGAATTCACCGGCGGTTTTTCCGACGCACTGGAGCAGTTGCTGCAGCTGTTCGTTCATCTTTCAAACCTCCCCGCGCCTTGCAGGCGCACCGTTTTACGCTCACTCAGTAGGAATAGGTACTGCCGCCGATGAACTCCCGGGCCAGGGAGTCCGGGGCAATGTAGGATTCATCCAGGACCTCGAACCGGGCCAGCGCCTGCAGCATCTCCCCGGCGATGGGGTATTTCTCCTGGGAAACCGCCTCCAGCAGAGGCACCACAAAGGGCTTGAGGGCGGAGACCTCGCAGGCCAGGGACGAATCGAACATCAAGTTCGCATTTTCCTTGTAGGGAGAAATATACAGCTTCTCGCCCCGGGCCACGTTCGGCCACATCTTCAGCGTAAAACTGGCGTCGCTGCCCCGGAACTTGTAGTCCCGGACGATGCGGCGGCACAGCCGCAGCCAGGGGTGCTGGAACACGATCTCACCCTCACCGTTGGTGTAGTTGGACCGGGCGGCGATATACAGCTTGAACGCCTTGGGGTTCTTCCCCACGATGATGTCGTTGAGGGCGTGGATTCCCTCGAAGATGGCCATCTCGTCCGGTCCCAGTTTCAGCGGCTGGGAGAGGATGTTGGAGCGCATCTGCCGGGAGAACTCATACTTGGGCACATGGATGGTCTCGCCCCGGTCCAGCATGGAAAAATGCCGGTTGAGCAGGTCGATGTCGAGACAGAAGGGGGACTCATAGTCAATGGCGCCATCCCGGTTCCGAGGGGCCGTCTCCGGGTCGATGGTGTTGAAATAGTTGTCCATGGAGATGGTGTGGGTGGAGATGCCCATGCGCTCCAGGGCCTCCTCGATCTTCATGGCGGTGGTGGTCTTGCCGGAACCGGAGGGGCCGGAGAGCAGAATCACATGGGACTCCCGCCGGTGCTCCGCGATCTGCCGGGCCGCGTTTTCCACCTTCTTGGCAAAGCCGGCGTCGCACTCCTCTGCAAACCCCTTGGGATCGGTACGGATAGCTTCATTGATCTCCTTGAGGGAATAAGGCATGTCACTGTGCTCCTTTCAACGACTCATAAAACGCCGCGAAGGCCGCCTGGTTGGCTGCCGCCTTCTCCGGCCGCTCGGTATACTCCTTGGGGTATTTCAGATTGAACACCCGCTCGATGTGATTGGTTCCCGGCTCCACCATCTTGGTGGACCCTCCGGCGCCAAAGGACAAAATAGAGCAAAGCTCCGACATGATCTGCACGTTGTACCAGCATTCCGCGCCGGGGCGGCACCAGCCGGTATTCTCAAAGCTGCCGGACATGTACTTTTGCCGGTAGAGGTAGTAGGGACTGTACCCGGCTTTCCGCAGCGCCGGGGCTGCGTAGTCCAGCATCTCGGCCACCGCCTCCGGGCCGGGGATGGGCAGGCCCTCCAGCAAAATGCGGCTGCCCTTTTTCAGCGCCAGGGTGTGGACCGTGACGTTGTCGGTTCCAAAGGCCAGGCACCGGTCCAGAGACCGGCGGAACCCCTCCGGCGTATCCGCCGGGAGCCCCGCAATCAAATCCATATTCACGTGGGGGAATCCATATCCCGCCACCAGCTCCATCGCCGCCTCAATATCTGCGGCGGTGTGGCGGCGGCCGATGGCCCGAAGAACATGGTCCTCCATGGTCTGGGGATTGACCGAGACCCGGGTGACCCCATGGTCCTTGAGCACCGCCAGCTTTTCCGCCGTGATGGTGTCCGGGCGGCCCGCCTCCACAGTGATCTCCTGGCACCGGTCACGGTCGAAGGACTCCTCAAAAGCCGTCAGTACCCGGTCCATCTGCTGGGCGGAGAGAGTGGTGGGGGTCCCGCCGCCCATGTAGAACGAGCGCACCCGCAGTCCCGTCTCCCGCACCATCTGTCCGCCGGACCGGATTTCCTCCACCAGCGCGTCCACATAGGGCGGCACCAGGGCGAAGCTCCGTTCCACCGACTGGCTGACAAAGGAGCAGTAGGCACAGCGGGTGGGGCAGAAGGGAATCCCCACATATACGGCGATATCCCGCTTGTCTAAGTCCCTGGCAGCCCGCAGGGCCACCTCACCGGTCTCCACCGCCAGCGCGGCCCGGTCCGGTGCCACAAAGTACTCCTCTTCCATCATCCGCCGGGCCTGCAGCGCCGTTTTCCCCGCCGCCAGCGCCCAGGTCACCGGCTTGTCGGGCCGGACGCCGGTGAGCATGCCCCAGGGCGGCGCCGTGCCCAGCACCTCCCGGGCCGCCAGGAAAAAGCAGCGGCCGATGGCGTGCCGGCGCTGCCCCTCCCGGTCAAACTCCGTGCCATCCGGGGTGAAAGCCACGCACTGGGCAGCTTTCCTGCCCTGATATGCCAGCTCCACGATCACCTGGCAGCGCTCTTCCGCCTGTTCCAGGGTGATGACCGCCCAAGCTGTGTCCTCCGGGGTGACGGGACTGTATTC
This sequence comes from Oscillibacter sp. CAG:155, assembly GCA_000436875.1. Lineage (GTDB taxonomy): Bacteria > Bacillota > Clostridia > Oscillospirales > Oscillospiraceae > Oscillibacter. Next base: position 23,682 of record FR890934.1, read on the forward strand.
CGGCAGCTCGCCGGGGAACAGGGCCATCAGGCTCTGCTCCACCACGTACCGCTCGTCATGACCGATCAGTTGCAGTTTCATGGCGGTCCCTCAGCCCTTTCCGCCCATGGCCTGGAGCAGATAGGGATTCCACTGCCGCTCCCGGTCCAGACTGCTGGGCTCCATATGTCCGGGGTAGACCTTCAGGTCCCCGGCAAGCGCGCCCAAGCGCGCCAGGGACGCCATCATCTTGTTCATGGACCCGCCCAGGAAGTCCGTCCGGCCGCAGGAGCCGGCAAAAAGGGTGTCTCCGCAGAAGAGCACATCGCCGCAGCGCAGCGTGACGGAGCCCTCGGAGTGGCCGGGCGTGGCCAGCACCGTGACCGTCAGATTGCCCACGGCCAGCGTGTCCCCCTCGTCATAGTCCCGGACCTCCCCGGCAAGACGGGGGAAGAGCTGGAGGGCATAGGCATCTCCCTCGTAGCGGTCCCGATGATTGAGGTACACGGGGATCTCCGGCCAGTGTGTCCGCAGTTCGTCCACGGCGCCGGTATGGTCATAATGGCCGTGGGTGAGAAAGATCCCGCAGGGCTTGCAGCCGGTGTTCTCCACCGCCACCCGGATCTGTCCGGCTTCTCCGCCGGGATCGATGACGGCACAAACGCCGGCGTCCTCATCACAAAGAAGGTAGCAGTTGGTGCCGATGGGCCCCACCTGGAGAGAATGGATTTGCATGAAAGACCTCCCGATCCATCAAAACGAAATACTGGGTTGGAATCATGGGCGCGGCCCGGAGACCTGCCCTTGCATGCGCTCAGGGGCGCTCCGTGTCAAAGAGAATGGTGACAGGACCGTGATTCAGGGAATCCACCTCCATCTTGGCGCCGAACTCCCCGTGCTCCACGGTGAAGCCCCGCTGGCGGCAGTGGTCCATGAACCGCTCATAGAGCGGAATGGCCAGCTCCGGCCGGGCGGCCCCGGAAAAGCCGGGGCGGCGGGAGGAGGTGTCGGCGTAGAGCGTGAACTGGGAGATCACCAGAAGGCTCCCCCCCACCTGCTCCAGATTCAGATTCATCTTGTCGTTTTCATCCTCAAAGACCCGCAGATTGCAGATCTTGTCCGCCAGCTTGTCGGCGGTCTCCTCCGTATCCCGGGGGCCTACCCCCAGCAAAACCAGAAAGCCCTGGCCGATCCGGCCCCGGACTTCCCCGTCGATGGTGACGGAGGCGTGGTGAACGCGGGTGACGACAGCGCGCATAGGCGGTTCTCCTCTCTGCAAGTGCTCCGGCTGGCCGGAGCCGTCTTTTGGTTTCTCATCTGCCTCCGGCAGTGCCGGGGAAACAGAAGTCCCGCGGGACGCGGGAGCGTCAGCCGGCGGGGCGGGTGACCCGCAGCACGCCGGAGATCTGGTTGAGCTTGTTCATCAGCGACTTGAGCTGGTCACCGTTTTTGATGCGGACCTCCAGCCGGAAGATGGCAAACTGGTCCTCTGTGCTGCGGGACTGGATGCCCAGCACAAAGGTGTTGGTGACCGACAGTGCCGCGGAGATGTCCAGCAGCAGGTTCAGCCGGTCCTTGCACACCACCTCCAGGGTGGTGGGATAGCTGTCGTTGGTATCACTGCCCCAGGAGACCTTGATCCAGCGGCCCTCCTGCCCCGGCTGGTGCTGTTTTTCTGGGGAGGCGTTGGGACAGTCGCAGCGGTGGACAGACACGCCGTAGCCCCGGGTGATAAAGCCAATGATGGCATCCCCGGGGACCGGGGTGCAGCACTTGGAGAATTTCACCAGGCAGTTGTCCAGCCCCTCCACAATGATGCCCTGCTCGCTCTTGACTTTCTTGGGTGCGGGCTTGGCCTGCTCCTCCGGTTTGTTCTCCCGGCTGAGCGCCGCTTCCATGGCGGCCTTGTCCGCCTGATGCTGCTTGGCGATGCGGCTGAGTTCGCCCTGCATCCGGTTGACCGCCTTTTGAGCGGTGAATCCGCCGTAGCCGATGGCGGCGTACATGTCGTCCAAAGACCCGTAAGCCACCCGCTTCAAAAGTCCCGGCAGGTTCTCCGGCGCCAGCACATCCTTCATGGGGATGCCGCAGTGCTTGAGCTCGGCCTCGAAGGCGGCCCGGCCGTTGGCAATGTTTTCGTCCCGCCGCTCCTTCTTGAACCACTGGCGGATCTTGCTGCGGGCCTCGCTGGACTTGGCGATCTTCATCCAGTCCCGGCTGGGACCCTTGGCGGACTTGGAGGTCAAAATCTCCACAATGTCGCCGTTTTTGAGCACGTGGTCAAAGGTAACGATGCGGTTATTGACCTTGGCACCCACCATATGGTTGCCCACCGCGGAGTGGATGGCATAGGCAAAGTCAATGGGAGTGGCGCCGGCAGGCAGGTTCTGCACATCGCCGCCGGGAGTAAAGACGAACACCTCGTCGGCAAACATATCCACCTTCAGCGAGTGGATATACTCCTCGGCGTCGGTGCCCTCCTGGTTTTCCAGCAGCCGGCGGACCCACTCATAGCGGCCCTCCGTGCCGGCGCCCTGGCCGTTTTGCTTGTACTTCCAGTGGGCGGCCACGCCGTACTCGGCGATCTCGTGCATCTCCCGGGTGCGGATCTGCACCTCGAAAGGCAGTCCGTCGGGGCCGATGACAGTGGTGTGAAGAGACTGGTAGCCGTTGGGCTTGGGGGTGCCGATATAGTCCTTGAACCGGCCCAGAATGGGCTTGTAGAGATCATGGATCACACCCAGGACGTTATAGCAGTCCCCAACGTTTTCCACAATGACCCGGAAGGCAAAGAGGTCGAAGATCTCGTCCAGGGATTTATTCTGGTTGAACATCTTACGGTAGATGGAATAGGGATGCTTCATCCGGCCGTAGACCGTGTGCTGGATATTGAGATCATTGAGCCGCTGGTCGATCTGATCCTGGGTGCGGCGCATGAAGTCCTCGTATTCCTGGCGCTTGGCGTCCAGCTTGGAGACGATTTCGTCATAGCCGATGGGGTCCAAATACTTGAGCGACAGGTCCTCCAGCTCCCACTTGATGCGCTGCATGCCCAGCCGATGGGAGATAGGGGCATAGATCTCCATCGTCTCCAGGGACTTTTGCTTCTGCTTGGCCGGAGACTGATACTCCATGGTGCGCATGTTGTGGAGCCGGTCAGAGATCTTGATCAGGATCACCCGGATATCCTTGCTCATGGCGATGAGCATCTTCCGGAGGTTCTCCATCTGCTCGTCTTCCTTGGTGGCATACTGGATGCGGGTCAGTTTGCTGACCCCCTCCACCAGGTCCGCGATGGTGGGCGAGAAGAGCTTGGAGAGCTGCTCGTGGGTGGCGGCGGTGTCCTCGATGACGTCGTGGAGCAGTGCGGCCTCAATGGACTCACTGTCCAGTTTCAGTTCCTCCGCCACGATCTGGGCCACGGCCAGCGGGTGGATGATATAGGGCTCGCCGCTTTTGCGCTTTTGCCCCTCGTGGGCCTTCTGTGCAAACTCGAACGCCGCCCGGATATGGGTAAAATCCGCCGAAGGATTATAGCCGCGGACGGTTTTTTCCAAATGTTCATACTGTTCCTGAATGGTCACGCGCGGTCACCTCGATTCCGGTCTGCCGCGTCCTGAAGACGGGCGAGATAGGGGCAGGCAAACAGGTCCACCTTCCCCTGAATATGATTGAGACAAAGCGCCAGCCGGTCCCCCCGCACAGAGAGGGAGATCAGTCCCCGCTCGGCAAAGACCCGCAAAGCCAGAGCTGCCCGCAGGAAGCTCTCGCAGCCGCCGGTCTGGGCCGCCAGCTGCCGCAGGTAGGGCAGGAGATCCTCCTCCGCCTTGCCGGTACGCAGCTGCCGCTCCAGCACCACCCAGAAGGCAGCAAACTGGTCTCTGGAGGCCCGCAGGCGGGCACTCTCCTGGGCGGTCAGGCGGCCGCCCTCCACCAGACGGCCCAGCAGGTCCAGGTCCGCCGCCTCGTGGCGGCTGGGAGTCAGGGAGGGCCGGATATCCACCATCTGGAGCTGGAGCGTGGTATTGCCCCGGAAGGTGTTGGCCTGGAGATAGAAGGCCGCGTCCACCCGGGTGCCGGGCGTCACGCCGCACTCCTCCGCCGTGGCGGAGAAGAAGATGGCGTCAAACCGACAGGTCCCCTTAGAGAGGCGCAGCTTGAGATGCTTGCCTTGCCCCACAGGCTGTACGCTGTCCACTGTGGCGCCCAGCAGGGCAAAGACCGGCCGGGGATTTCCGGCGCCGTAGGGCTCCAGCTGGTCCAGCTGTTCCACCTCCGAGAGCGTCACTGCGCCCGGGCAGGTGATGGGGGCGTCCACTTCCAGAGAGGACACCGGCAGCTCACCACCGGTGGCGGCCCGGACATACCGGTTCATCCGGATACGGAAGGCGTCGATATTCCCCTCGGGAATGGTGAAGCCCGCCGCCAGCTCATGGCCGCCGAAGCCGTCCAGCAGATCGGCACAGGACTCCAGCGCGGCAAAGAGGTTGAATCCGCCATAGGATCGGCAGGAGCCCTTGCCCGTGCCGTCCTTGAGGTGGATCATGAAGCTGGGACAGGAGTATTTTTCACTCAGACGGGAGGCCACGATCCCCACTACGCCCTGGTGCCAGGCCTCACTGGAGAGGACCAGGGCGCTGCGCTCCTCGCTGCGCAGCTTCTTGATCTTTTCGGCGGCGTCGGCGCAGATGGCCTGTTCCACCGCCTGCCGCTCCCGGTTGAGATCGCAAAGCCGCCGGGCCAGCTCCTCCGCCCGGGCGGGGTCGCTGGTCTCCAGCAGATCCGCCGCCACGTCCGCCGCGCCCATGCGGCCCGCGGCGTTGATCCGGGGCGAGAGCACAAAGCCGATCTGGATGGAGGTGATGGGCTTGCCCAGAAGTCCCGCCTCTTTCAAAAGGGCGTGAATCCCCACGAAATCCGCGTGGGGCAGGGCCTCCAGTCCGCAGGAAACGATGGTGCGGTTCTCCCCCTCCATCCGCATGACGTCGGCGACGGTGCCGATGGCGGCCAGGGTGCAGTACCGGGCAAAGAGGGCATCCTCCCGATTTTCTCCTCCCAGAGCCAGCACCAGCTTCAGCGCCACGCCCACGCCCGCCAGATGCTTGAAGGGGTACGGACAGTCGGGCCGGTGGGGGTCCACCACCGCCACCGCGTCCGGCAGTGTCTCCTTGCACTCGTGGTGATCCGTCACCACCACATCCATCCCGATGGAGTTGGCAAAGGCCACCTCCTCGTTTCCGGTGATGCCGCAGTCCACGGTGATCATCAGCGTGGCCCCCTGCTCCCGCAGGGAGGCGATGGCATCCTTGCTCAGGCCGTATCCGTCCTCAATGCGCCGGGGAATATGGCGCAGGCAGTGCACACCGCAGCTTTTCAAATAATCCCGCAGCAGCACCGTGGAGGTGATGCCGTCCACATCGTAATCCCCAAAGACTGCCACGGTCTCTCCGTCGGCGATGGCCCGCTGGATGCGCTCCACGGCCTTGTCCATGTCCCGCATCAGCATGGGGGAGATGGTCAGTTTCCGCTCCCGCTCCAAAAACTCCGCCGCAGCCTCCGGTGTGGTGATGCCCCGGGCGGCCAGCACGGTGCTGAGAAGATAGGGGTAGCCGGCGGTGCGCAGGAGGGCAACGTCCTGTTCCGCGGGGCTGCCGATGTTCCATTTTTTGAATTTCACAGGTCTGTTCCCTCCTTTTTTATATAGTACGCCATGGTAACTTAACTATTATAGCAGGCAGCGTCCCGGACGTAAAGAAAAAATCTCAAAAACCCCCATGCTTGTGCCGTTTATCATTAAGTGCG
>FR890935.1:0-1521 GCA_000436875.1 Oscillibacter sp. CAG:155
GAAGCTCTGGAGGCTCATAGCGGAAAACTATCTCCTATGGAGTAAAAAATAATAGGCAGGACGCTTGCGAACGGGCGAAGGCCGTGGCATCTATAGTGTTGCGATGTTCCAAGTCGGAGCAAGCGTCATTATCGCTTGCTCCGACTTTTTCTGAAGGCCAGAGCGCGATCTTTCTTCTTTTCGAATCGCAGCTGTTTGCACCGGGCTGCGAGGTGATGCTGCGTTGTTCTGCGTGGTCGCAAAGTTTGCTTTGCGGCCACGCTTTTTTTGTGCGCACACATCAAGTTATGCCGCCTGCGGAGAAAAATGATGATTGAGGTGGATGATTTATGAACAAATTTAAGAATTTTTTGATCGTTGTTCTGCTGGCAGCTGTTGTTCTGCTGGGGACGGGGGTTTTTCTGCTCAGCCAGAGAGACCGCACCGCATCCGAATCCGATGCGGACCAGTCTGCATTGACGCAAGCCGGTACGGACGCCGGTGAAGAAGGGGCACTGGAAGAGGAGACGGCAGCGGAACTGGATTGCTCGGTGCAGTTAGGCGCACTGAAAATTATCCGTGGAGAGGAATTCGGTATTCTGGAGGGCGACGCCGGCGACTGCGAAGCGTATTTGGAGGACGGCGTGTATACCATCTCTGTCAGCACCACCCGTGAAGCTCCCGTCGTGGTGACTGTGCCGGAGGAGGTTCAATTTGAACGGGCAACCTTAACGGCCTCCGGCGGGAATCTGACGGCAGAGGACCTTGAGGCAGAGAAGCTGTATACCACCTGTGAACGGGGGGCCCTCCAATTCTCAGGGTGCGTGGACAAAACTGCAGAGGTGGAGCATCTGCAGGGAGAGACGGTCCTGCAGCTGAGCGGTGACCCGTCGGAATTCAATTATGAGCTGTCCTATGAGCTGGGGCATATCGAGGTGGGAGACCAGTCCTATGCCGGCGCCAAGGGGAGCCGGTTCATTGATCATGGCAGCGACAAGACCATCCGCGTGCACTGTGCTATGGGTAGCGTGGGTGTGCTGTTCCCGGAAGAATCCTGAGGCGGCATTGCCACTGATAGTTCTGTGCAAAAAAAGCAGAGCAGGTTTCAAACCTGCTCTGCTTTTTTAGTTGGACATGTTCAGTTTCTGTCCGCTGTTTACCGGGCGGCAATGTGCAGGATCTCCTCCATCTCCTTGGGACCGATGGAGACGAAGCCGCCGAAGGGGAAACCGCCCGGCTTTTCCGCCCGGTGGGCCACCATGGCGGGGATGTCCTCTGCCCGGGCGCCGATCTGCGTGAAGGTGGTGGGCATTCCCAGGGAAGTGAAAAAGCTGCACAGGCAGGCGATGCCGCGCTGGGCCGTCAGCTCGGGGTGGGCATAGTCCATCTCACAGCCAAAGACCTCTGCGGCAAAGCGGGCAAAACGCATGGGATCATGGGGCAGCACATACTCCATCCAAGCCGGCATCACCACCGCCAGACCCGCGCCATGGGCGCAGTCGTAAAACGCGGAGAGCTCGTGTTCCATCTGATGGCTGGGCC
>FR890935.1:1529-3797 GCA_000436875.1 Oscillibacter sp. CAG:155
CATCTGGTGGCGGGCCCAGCCCTGCTGACGGCCCACGCCGCAGCTGTTGTTGTGGGCCAGCATACCGGCCCACATCAGGTCTGCCCGGGCGGCGTAATCATTGGGATCGGCCAGGGCCTTGGGAGCGGCGTCCACAATGGTTTTCATCAGCGCCTCGCACAGCCGGTCCGTCAGGGCCACATCCGGCGTGTTGGAGAAATACCGCTCGCAGATATGGGCAAACATATCCACGGCGCCGCTGGCGGTCTGATACGCCGGAAGGGAGCAGGTGAAGCGGGGGTCCAGCACGGCGAACTTGGGGCGGATCACATCGCTTTTCGGGCAGCCCCACTTCAGATTTCCCTTCTCCTGGGTGATGACGCAGCTGTCCGACCCCTCACTGCCGGCGGCAGAGATCGTCAGCACGACGCCCACCGGAAGCGTAGTGGAAATGACGGCCTTTCCGGTGAAGAAGTCCCAGAAGTCCCCGTCGTAGGGCACACCAAAGCCGATGGCCTTTGCGGTGTCGATGACGCTGCCGCCGCCCAGCGCCAGAAGAAAGTCACAGCCCTCCTGACGGCAGAGGTCAATGCCCTCGTATACCTTGCCGCTGCGGGGATTGGCCTGGACGCCGGAGAGCTCCGCCCAGGGAAGGCCGGACTCCCGCAAAGAGGCGGTCACGGCGTCATAGGCGCCGTTGCGCTTGACGGAGCCGCCGCCGGTGACCAGCAGTACCCTGGTTCCGCCAAAGCGGCGCACCAGGGCGCCGGTGTTTTTCTCTTCTCCGTCGCCGAAGACGAAGAGCGTGGGGGAGTAGAACGTGAAGTTGTTCATGGAAAGGCTCCTTTCTGAATGTTCAGCACGGATCGGGTGAGAATGACAGCAGGACACACAGCCCCATCTGCCGGAAAATCACCGGCTCAATAGCCCCGGCTGCGGTCCACCAGGTGGTGGAGCGGCTCCCCGGCGGCATAGCGGGTCAGGTTCTCACAGAAAATCTCCACGGCCTGGTCCCGGGTGTAGCCCAGAGACATGTTGCCGGAGATGTGGGGGGTCAGTACTAGGTTGCGGGTTTGCCACAGGGGGTGCCCCTGGGGCAGCGGTTCCGGCACCATTACGTCCAGGGCGGCACCGGCGATACGTTCCCCGTTCAAGGCCTCCATCAGCGCCTCTTGATCCACGGCGGTACCCCGGCCTACATTTAAAACCAGTGCATCCGACGGCAGAAGGGCAATGCGTTCCCGGGAGAGAGTGCCCACCGTCTCCGGTGTGCCGGGAAGTGCCATCACCAGCACGTGGGTCTCCGGCAGGATCTCATCCAGCCGGGCGATGGGCAGCACCCGGTCATATACGCTGCCGTCGGCCCGACCGCTGCGGTTGACGCCGGTGATGGGGCCGGCGCCCAACAGCTTGGCTTTCCGGGCAAAGGTGGTGCAGATGTCGCCGGTGCCCAGGCAGGTGATGGGGCTGCCCTGAATGGAGCGCATCTCCATAGCGGGAGTCCACTCCTGGCGGGCATTCCCCTGCAGATAGGCGGGCATGCGGCGCATGAGCATCAAAAGCGCCATGATGAGGTGCTCCGAGATGGTGGCGCCGTAGGCTCCGGCGGAGTTGGTCAAAAGACAGTCCGGGTTTGCAAAGATGCCGTCGTTTTTGCAGTAGGGGTCCACACCGGCGGTGGAGCTGCAAAACCATTTCAGCGTGGCAGGAGCAGTGCGCAGCAGCTGCGGAGACTGGGCATAGAGTACCTCGCAGTGCTGCAGGCAGGCGCTGGCCTCCTCGAACTGGCTGCCGGTGAAAAAGTAAGGGGTAAAGCCTACGGCCTGAGCGGTCTGCCGGATCTTGTCACAGTGGGCCTCCGAAAGAAAATCCTGATAAATACAGATGTCACGGCTCATGAAGATGAGACCTCCTTTGATAAAATTGTTGAGAAAAGCGGCACCGGGGATTACCGGTGGTCTGCCAGCAGGCGGCACACCTGCTCAGCACTCCGCATTCCATCGGCAGCGGCGGAGAGAATGCCGCCGGCGTATCCGGCGCCCTCTCCGCAGGGAAACAGCCCCGGAAGAGAGGCTTGCCCGGTTTCATCCCGGGGGATACGGACAGGAGAGGAAGAACGGCTTTCCACCGCCGTCAGTACGGCGTCCGGCGCGTCATAGCCCCGGAGCTTGCGGCCCAGCAGCGGCAGCGCCTGCTCCAGCGTCTCTGAGACAAAGGGCGGCAGGCACTGGTGCAGGTCCGTCCAGGTGACGGCGGGGCGGTAGGTGGGGAGGACGCGGCCGGGTCCCT
>FR890936.1 GCA_000436875.1 Oscillibacter sp. CAG:155
ACTGTTGAAGTTAGACATAGTCGTTTTTATCCCCTTTCTCAGATGATGTGCTTCTTAGCCAGAATCCCGGCCAGCTGCTCGCAGGTAGCCTTGTCAGCACCCTCCAGCATCATGCCGGCGCCCTTCTGGGGAGGCGTGAAGCTCTTGAAGATGTTGGTGGGAGAGCCCTTCAGGCCGATGGTGGTGGCATCGATCAGGGGATCGTCCTTCAGTGCCTCATAATCATAGGTAGTCAGGGGCTTGCTGTAAGCCTCGAACACACCGCCGACGCTCATGTAGCGGGGGTTGTTGAGCTCCTTGATGCAGGTGATCAGGCAGGGGGTCTGGACCTTGATGGTCATGTAGCCGTCTTCCAGCATCCGCTTAACGGTGATGGTGTCGCCATCCTTCTGGATGTCGGCGGCGTAAGTCACCTGGGGCAGGTGCAGCTTCTCAGCGATCTGGGGGCCGACCTGGGCAGTATCGCCGTCGATGGCCTGCCGGCCGCAGAGCACCACGTCGTCCTTCTCCACGCCGATCTTGTTGATGGCGGCAGCCAGGATCTGAGAAGTGGCATAAGTATCGGAACCACCGAACTCACGGGCAGACACCAGAACAGCCTCATCCGCACCCATGGCCAGAGCTTCCCGCAGCATACCGGCAGCGGGAGCGGGACCCATGGTGACCACGATGACCTTGCAGCCGGTGGCGTCCTTGATCTTCAGGGCAGCCTCCACGGCGTTCATGTCGTCGGGGTTGGTGATGGTCTGCATGGATGCACGGTTCAGGGTGCCGTCGGGATTGACAGCCACCTTGCCGGAGGTATCGGGGACCTGCTTAATACTGACAATGATCTTCATGTTAACCTTTACCTCCTATTTTACTTCACGCCCAGGTGGCTGGAAATCACCATGCGCTGGACCTCGGATGTACCCTCATAGATCTCGGTGATCTTGGCGTCGCGCATCATGCGCTCCACGGGATACTCACGGGTGTAGCCGTAGCCGCCGAACAGCTGGACGGCACGGCGCGTGACATCGGAGGCAGCCTCAGCGGCAAAGAGCTTGGCCATGGAGGCGTCCATAGAGTAATCCTCATGGTTCTGCTTCTTCATCGCAGCGGCATAGACCAGATACTGAGCAGCCTGCATACGGGTATGCATATCTGCCAGCTGGAACTGGGTGTTCTGGAACTGGCTCAGACGCTTACCGAACTGAACACGCTCCTTGGTGTACTTGATAGCCTCTTCCACGGCGCCCTCGCCCAGGCCCAGAGCCTGCGCAGCAATGCCGATACGGCCGCCGTCCAGAGTCTGCATGGCGATCTTGAAGCCCTTGCCTTCCTTGCCCAGCAGGTTCTCCTTGGGAACGATGCAGTCCTCGAAGATCAGGTCGCAGGTAGAGCTGCCGCGGATGCCCATCTTCTTCTCGTGCTTGCCCTGAGAGAAGCCGGGGAAGTCCTTCTCCACGATGAAAGCGGAGATACCGTGGTTGCCCTTGGTCTTGTCGGTCATGGCGAACACCACAAAGGTGTCGGCCACGTTGCCGTTGGTGATGAAGCACTTGGAGCCGTTGAGGACGTAGTGGTCACCCTCCAGAACGGCAGTGGTCTGCTGGCCGGAAGCATCGGTACCGGCGTTGGGTTCGGTCAGACCGAAAGCACCCAGCTTGCGGCCGGAGAGCAGGTCGGGCAGATACTTGCGCTTCTGCTCCTCGGTGCCGTGCTCAAAAATGGGCGCGCAGCAAAGAGAGGTGTGAGCGGAAACGATGACAGCCGTGGTGCCGCACACCTTGGCCAACTCCTCCACGCACATGGCATAGGAGAGAACGTCGCCGCCGGCGCCGCCGTACTCCTTGGGGAAATAAATACCCAGCATCCCCAGCTTGGCCATCTTTTCGACGGTCTCCATGGGGAAACGCTCCTGTTCGTCGAGTTCCTCAGCCAGAGGCTTAACCTCATTCTCTGCGAACTCGCGGTACATCTTACGGAGCATCTGCTGCTCGTTTGTCAGATGAAAATCCATACCACTTACTCCTTTTTACTTAATGGATAAACGCAGATGCGCTTACTTGGAATAGTCGTAGAAGCCCTTGCCGGTCTTCTTGCCCAGCAGACCGCCGCGGACCATCTTGCGCAGCAGCAGAGCGGGACGATACTTGGAGTCGCCGGTCTCGTTGTACAGCGTCTCCATGATGGCCAGGCACACGTCCAGGCCGATGAAATCGCCCAGAGCCAGGGGGCCCATAGGATGGTTGGCGCCCAGCATCATGGCCTTATCGATATCAGCCACGGAAGCAACGCCGGTCTCCACCAGGCCGATGGCCTCGTTGATCATGGGAATCAGAATCTTGTTGACCACAAAGCCGGGAGCCTCAGCAACCTCGACGGGGTCCTTGCCGATCTCCTGAGACAGCTTGTAGACAAAGTCAAAGGTCTCCTGGGTGGTGTTGGCGCCCCGGATGATCTCCACCAGCTTCATGCTGGGGACGGGGTTGAAGAAGTGCATACCGATGACGGGATGGTTCAGGCCGTTGCCCATCTCAGTGATGGACAGAGAGGAGGTGTTGGAAGCGAAGATGGTCTCGGGCTTGCACAGGGCATCCAGCTCATGCAGCAGCTCCTTCTTGGTGGCCATGTCTTCCTTGACGCACTCGATCACCAGATCGGCGTCTGCAGCAGCGGACTTCTCCTCCACCAGCACGTTGGCCAGCAGCGCGTCCACGGCCTCCTGGGTCATCTTGCCCTTCGCCACCCGCTTGGCAAGAGAAGCAGCCAGCTTGTCCTTATGCTTCTGAGCGGAAGCGACGGAGCTTGCATACATCAAAGCAGTGTGGCCCTTCGCGGCGAAAACCTGCGCAATGCCGCTGCCCATGGTACCTGCGCCAAAAATTGCTACCTTCATGTTCGTTCCTCCTGTTTTAATAAAATACGATTTGCTCGGATTATACCTGCATGATAGAGCTCTTCCGGCCGCCGTGCCCATGTCCTTTACCGCCGGATTATCCGCGGTGGAAAGCTGACTTCGGCTGACATTGCCAATTTGCTCACAATCTTTATTATAGGGTGCTCCCACCGTTTTATCAAGTCTTATTTACATGTGAAAGACCCTCTTTTTTGCTTTTTTACACTTCATACAAATTATCCGGTCATTTTTATGCGATTTTGTTAAGCCCTTAACAGGCTGACGCATTTCCCACTCCGGCAAACTCCCAATCTCTGCCGGAAAATCCATTTGCAGCTTCCCGCTTCCTGTGTTACAATGGGCAGGCTACCACAATTTGTTGTGGAATCTGACACAAGATGATCCCAGGAGGACGCGAGCATGCGCATGCGGAAAAAGAAGAATCTGATCCCCCGGATGGAGCGGTGTGCCGACCGCCTGATCCGGGACCCTTATGACCGGCGGGGCAAGTGGCGGGAGCTGATGCCCACCGCTCGGGAACTGCGGGTGGAGCTTGGCTGCGGGAAGGGCCGCTTTACTGCCGGAACTGCGGCGGCAGAGCCGGATGTGCTCTTTATCGCCGTGGAGATGGTGCCGGACGCCATGGTGGTGGCCATGGAGCGGTGCGTTCGGGAGGGGCTGAACAATGTGTTCTTTGTGGACGCCAACGCCAACCAGCTGCCCTACTTCTTCGCCCCTGGCGAAGTGGACCGAATCTACATCAACTTCTGTGATCCCTGGCCCAGCAAGCGCCACGCCAAACGCCGCCTGACCCACCGGAACTTTTTGAAACTCTACCGGCAGGTCTTGAAAGAGGGCGGCCAGATCCACTTCAAGACCGACAACCAGCCCCTGTTCGAATTCTCCGTGGAGGAGATGCCCCAGTTCGGTTTTGAACTCTCCGAAGTCACCCGGAACCTCCACGAAAACGGCCCGGTGGGCGTCATGACGGACTACGAGGCAAAGTTCCACGAGCTGGGCCAGCCCATCTGCCGGTGCGTGGCCACCATGGTCCCCTGGGAGGAGCCCTTCCCCACCGACCCGGAAGTCGTGGCGGAGCAGTGGCTGGACACGTTCGCCGCGGATGTGCCGGAGGCGGAGCTAGGAGCCCATGTGCTGGCAGAGGGAAATTACCTCTGGCACATCTTCTCCTGGAACCTGGTGCCCTGCCTCAGCGGAGACGAGGCCCGACAGGCGCTGAAGGAGCACGCCAACGAGGAGCTGTATCTATTTTATAATGAGTATCCCCCGGAGGATGTTCCCCAAGTGCGTCCCGTGACACTGGAGGAACTGGAGGCCATCCCCACAGATCGGGGCGCCAGTCCCGGAACCGACTGGTATGTGGTGGACCGGGCGTTCACCTGGACTTATGTCCAGACCCATGAAGAGGACTGCGGTCCCTATTTCTGCAAAGCTCCCCAGGCATAAAAAATCCCCCCGGACCGTTGGGTCCGGGGGGATTTCTGTATGGTGTTTCTTTTGGGTCCTGGAAGAACAGTCAACGGGAGGCCCGGCGGCAGCGCAGGCCAAGTCCGCACACCGCCGCACCGACGGGAAAGCCCGTAACTGCGTAGGCAATAACCCCCAGCAGTTCGCTGCCCCGATTCAGAAGCAGTACGGCAACCCAAACCAGAACAGACACCGCCGCGCCGATAACGGTGATGCGCCAGCCGTCGGGCCTGGATCGCCTGGAAAAGCGCACCATGACCCCCGCCAGAAACAGCGGCAGCATCACCGGCAGAATATAGAGCAGATTCAGCAGTTGCTCCTTCATCATAAGCTCCTTTCCGATAAGGTACAATAAGTTTCGCAAAT
>FR890937.1:0-21934 GCA_000436875.1 Oscillibacter sp. CAG:155
CCCTGCCGGAGGGCACCCGCATCCAGGTGATGGCACCGGTGATCCGGGGCAAGAAGGGCGAGCACGTGAAGGTGTTCGAGGACGCCAAGCGCTCCGGCTATGTCCGGGCCCGGGTGGACGGGAACCTCTACGAGCTGGACGAGGAGATCAAGCTGGAGAAAAACAAAAAACACAACATTGAGATCGTGGTGGACCGGCTCATCATCCGGCCGGACATCCAGCAGCGCCTGACGGACAGCGTGGAGACCGCCTCCGGCCTCTCCGGCGGGCTGGTGGTCATCAATCTGCTGCGGGAGGAGCAGGACCTGATGTTCTCCCAGAACTACGCCTGCGAGGATTGCGGCATCTCCATCGAGGAGCTGACGCCCCGGATGTTCTCCTTCAACAACCCCTTCGGCGCCTGCCCCACCTGCACGGGCCTAGGCAGCCAGCTCAAGGCCGACCCGGCCCTGGTGGTGCCGGACCCCAACCTCTCCATCCTGGAGGGCGCCATCCAGGCCAGCGGCTGGGGCAATATCCGCTCCGACGGCATCTCCCGGATGTATTTTGACGCCCTGTCCAAAAAGTACGGCTTCAAGCTCACCACCCCCTGGAAGGACCTGAGCGACGAGGTGAAGGACGTCATCCTCTACGGTACCAAGGGGGAGAAGCTGGAGCTCCACTATGACCAGCCCCGGGGCAAGGGCGTTTTGTACCAGGTCTTCGAGGGCATCTGCAACAATGTGGAGCGGCGCTATCAGGAGACCCAGAGCGACGCCAGCAAGCGGGAGCTGGAAGAAGTGATGGCGGAGTGTCCCTGTCCCACCTGCCATGGCCGCCGGCTGAAAAAGGAGTCCCTGGCGGTGACGGTGGGGGATCTGGACATCTTTTCCTTTACGGAGCTGTCCGTGACGGACGAACTTGCCTGGGTGGACAAGCTGACACTCACCGAGCAGCAGATGCGCATCGCGGGGCGGATTTTGAAGGAGATCAAATCCCGGCTGGGCTTTTTGCAGTCCGTGGGCCTTGGGTACCTGACCCTGGCCCGGGCGGCGGCCACCCTCTCCGGCGGCGAGAGCCAGCGCATCCGCCTGGCCACCCAGATCGGCTCATCCCTGATGGGGGTCCTCTATATTCTGGATGAACCCTCCATCGGTCTTCACCAGCGGGACAACGACAAGCTGCTGGCCACGCTGCGGAATCTCCGGGATCTGGGCAATACCCTTCTGGTGGTGGAGCACGACGAGGATACCATGCGGGCGGCGGACTACCTCATCGACATCGGCCCCGGCGCCGGTGTTCACGGCGGTCAGGTGGTGGCCGCCGGCACGCCGGAGGAGGTCATGGCCAATCCGAATAGCCTTACGGGTCAGTACCTCTCCGGCAAGAAGAAAATCCCGGTTCCCACGGAGCGCCGCAAGGGCAGCGGAAAATTCCTGAAAGTCATCGGCGCGGCGGAAAACAACCTCGGCCACATTGATGTCACCTTCCCTCTGGGCACTTTCACCGTGGTCACCGGCGTCTCCGGCTCCGGCAAGTCCTCCCTGGTCAACGAGGTGCTCTTCAAGCGGTTGGGAGCGGACCTTATGCGGATGAAGGTCCATCCCGGCAAGTGTGACCGGATCGAGGGCATCGAGAACCTGGACAAGGTAGTGGACATCGACCAGAGCCCCATCGGCCGGACGCCTCGCTCCAACCCTGCCACCTACACGGGGCTTTTCAACGACATCCGGGACCTCTTCGCCTCCACCCAAGAGGCCAAGAGCCGGGGCTACGGTCCGGGACGGTTTTCCTTCAATGTCCGTGGCGGACGGTGTGAGGCCTGCTCCGGCGACGGCGTGTTGAAAATTGAGATGCACTTCCTGCCGGATATTTTCGTCCCCTGCGAGGTTTGCAAGGGCAAGCGGTACAACCGGGAGACTCTGGAGGTCCGCTACAAGGGCAAGAACATCGCCGAGGTGCTGGATATGACGGTGGACGAGGCGGTGGAGTTCTTCTCCGCACTGCCCAGGCTCCGGAACAAGCTCCAGACCCTTCAGGACGTGGGTCTTGGGTATGTAAAACTGGGCCAGCCCTCCACGGAGCTCTCCGGCGGCGAGGCCCAGCGGGTGAAGCTGGCCACCGAGCTCTCCAAGCAGGCCACCGGCCGCACCATCTATATTCTGGACGAGCCCACCACCGGCCTCCACAGCGAGGATGTGCGCAAGCTCCTGGAAGTCCTGCAGCGCTTGGTAGACACCGGCAACACCGTGGTGGTCATCGAGCACAACCTGGATGTCATCAAGTGCGCTGACCACCTCATTGACCTGGGGCCCGAGGGGGGCGACGGCGGCGGCACTGTTGTTGTCACCGGCACGCCGGAGGAAGTGGCAGCCTGCCCGGAGAGCTTTACAGGCCAGTATCTCAAAAAAGTGCTGGTGCGGTAAGAAACCATGCACCTGCCTGCGAATCCGTTGTATTTTCCGCCGGTTTGTGATAGTGTGGAAAAAACCGGTGGAAAGAACTCCTGAGAATGACCGCATTCGCAGGAGAGATTCCCCGTATTCCAACCGGAGCGTCCGGTATCAAATATTGCTTAACGAAAGAAAGTTGAGGATCACCTATGTCTAACATCAAAAACGTTGCTATGATCACCGTCTGCGGTCGGCCCAATGTGGGCAAATCCAGCCTCACCAATGCGCTGGTGGGGGAGAAGGTCGCCATCGTCTCCAACAAGGCACAGACCACCCGGAACCGGATTTACGGTGTGGTGAACCGGGAGGACACCCAGTATATCCTACTGGACACCCCCGGCCTCCACAAGCCCAAGTCCGCCCTGGGGGACTATATGGTCAAGGTCGTCACCTCCAGTCTCTCCGACGTGGACTGTGCCCTTTTGCTGGTGGAGCCCATCGCTCATGTGGGTGGCCCGGAGAAGGCCCTGATCGAGCGCATCCAGGAGGAAAAGATTCCCTGCATCCTCTGTATCAACAAGATCGACACCGTGGAGCCCTCCGCGCTGCTGCCGGTGATCGCGGCCTACAATGAGACCTGGGATGGGTTTGACGCCATCATTCCCATCTCCGCCCACACCGGCAGCGGACTGGACGATCTGATGCATGAGCTGCGTAAGTACGCCCAGGAGGGCCCCCAGCTGTTCCCGGACGGACAGACCAGCGACCAGCCGGAGCGGCAGGTGATGGGCGAGATCATCCGGGAGAAGCTGCTGCTCTGCCTGGATAAGGAGATCCCCCACGGCACCGCCGTGGAGATCACCAAATTCTCTGAGCGGGATTCCGGCGTGGTGGATGTGGACGCCACCATCTACTGCGAAAAGGCCAGCCACAAGGGCATCATCATCGGCAAGCAGGGCGCCATGCTGAAAAAGATCAGCTCCCTGGCCCGGCACGACATGGAGAAGTTCATGGGCACCAAGGTGTATCTGGAGACTTGGGTCAAGGTCAAGGAAAACTGGCGGGACAACGTGAATTACGTGCGGAGCTTCGGCTATCAGGACGAGTGAGAGGGCACCGGAGCGCGGTGCCGCAGAAACGACTCAAATTTTGAAAAACACACCCGGACATTTCCAGCCATCAAATCCGACAAAATCCGCAGACTAAGTCCAAAGGAGGTCTGCGGATTGGAAACTTTGCTTTGGGACTGGTTTTATGAGACCGGGGAGCCGATGGCCTATGTGCTTTACCGCCGGGCTGAGGCGGAAGACCTGTAAGCGGGGCGGCGCTGCCGCCCTCTACATAGCACAGCCCGGAAGGAGGAGGCACACCGTGGCATCCACGCCCTACATCGTCACAAGGGGCATCGTCCTCCGGGAGACGGAGACGAAAGAGAGCGATAAGATTCTGACGCTTTTGACGGCGGACCACGGGAAGATCCCCATAATTGCCCGGGGCGCCCGCCGGAAAAGCTGCAAGTTTGCAGCTGCCGCCCAGCATCTGGTGTGGTCTGAGTGGACACTCTACCAAAAAGGCGAGTGGTACTATGCCAACGAAGGAGCCACGCTGGAGCTGTTTACTGGACTGCGAGTGGACCTGGATGCGCTGGCCCTGGGATGCTACTTTGCGGAGCTGACCGAGGCAGTTACCAGTGAGGAGGTGCCGGCGGAGGGGCTGCTGCGCCATTTGCTCAACGGCCTTTACGCACTGGGGACCCTGCGCAAGCCCCCGGTGCTGGTGAAGGCAGCTTTTGAGATGAAGCTCCTGTGCCTTGCGGGCTACGAGCCGCTGGTGGACAGCTGTGCGTACTGCGGCCGGGCGGACCCGGAGCAGCCGCTGCTGGATGTGGTCCAGGGGGTTCTCCGCTGCCGGAGCTGCGGCGTTAAGGAGAGTACCTTGTCCATGCCGCTGTGCACCAGCTCTCTGGCAGCACTGCGGCATATCGTCTACGGGGACCCCAAGCGGCTCTATTCCTTTACATTGGGGGAGGACGCTCTGGAGCGTCTGGCCGGGGCAGCTGAGGCATTTGCGGCGGCTCAGTTGGAGCGGGGGTTCCGGACGCTGGATTTCTATAAGAGCCTTCAGCTCCCGAAACCCTCGTCCAAATAGGGTACAAACTGTAATATTTTAAAACTAATATACAATGTGGAGCGAAAAATGAAGGAATTTGTCGTCGGCCTCTACCGCCTGGAGGTGGATGTGGAGGCGACCCGGGCCTATTACGATGCCCACCCCGGCCCCTGGATCACCTGTGAATGCGATGGATGCCGGAACTTTGCCAGGGCAGCGGGGAAACTGCCCCGGGCGGTGGTGGATTTTTTCCAGACGCTGGGGCTGGATCCGGAAAAGCCGGGGGAGCTGTGTTTCTACCAGGGGACGCCGGAGACGCTCTCCGGCGGCGGCTGGTATCATCTGGTGGGACGAGTGGTGGAGGGTTCCTCCAAACCCGGGGACTATGAAATATTTCCGGCGGGGTGGTATGATCTGGCAGAGGGATTCTCTGTTGGGTTCAAAACGGAGTGTGACCTGCTGCCGGACGACTTTCCAAAGCCCTGTTTCCAGATGGAGTTCAACCATGTGATGCCCTGGGTCCTGAACAAGCCCAATCCCTATATCTATGAATGACCATCAAGTGAAAACGCTTGACAGGAGATCTGAGAATGAGCGAGCAATTTGAAAAATCCATCCGCACTCTGGAACTGCCCAGAGTGCTGCAGCTGCTCTCCGAGCAGGCGGTCAGCGCGGAGGGGAAGGCCCGGTGCCTGCGCATCCGCCCGGAGACGGAGGCGGAGGAAGCGCTGCGGCTGCTGGACCAGACGGACGCCGCCCGGGCTATGATCGGCCTGCGGGGCAGTCCCTCCTTTTCCGGTGTCAAGCCGGTGGCGGAGGCACTGGACCGGGCGGACCGGGGCGGCAGCCTGAACACCCGGGAGCTGCTGAGCATTGCGGACCTACTGACCGCCGCCCGGCGTGCCAAGGAGTACTTCTCCGGCGATGACCGGACGGAAAAGACGGCTATTGACCATTTGTTTTTGTCCCTCCACGGAAACCGTTTCCTGGAGGAGACCATCAAGCGCTGTATCCCCGACGAGGATACCATTGCCGATGCCGCCAGCCCGGAGCTGGCGGATATCCGCCGCCACATGCGGGCGGCCCAGGCCAAGAGCCGCCAGATTCTGCAGAAGATCATCTCTTCTCCCACTTACGGGAAGATCCTGCAGGAGACCATCATCACCCAGCGGGACGGCCGCTTTGTGGTGCCGGTCAAGGCGGAGCACAAGGGAGACCTGCCGGGCCTGGTGCATGATATCTCCTCCTCCGGCGCCACGCTGTTTGTGGAGCCCATGGGAGTGGTTCAGGCCAACAACGAGCTCATCGAGCTGGAGGCCAAGGAGCAGCAGGAGATCGAGCGCATCCTGGCGGATCTGTCTGCCCAGGCGGCGGCCCATCGGGAGGACATCCAGTGGGACTATGACACCTTGGTGCATCTGGACGTGATTTTCGCCCGGGGACAGCTGAGCTATCGGATGGACGGCGTGCGTCCCCTGGTCCGGCGGGACGGGGCCATCCACCTGCGCAAGGCCCGGCATCCGCTGCTGGACCCCAAGACGGCAGTGCCCATCGACATTGAGCTGGGCGGCGCCTTTGACACCCTGGTCATCACCGGTCCCAACACCGGCGGTAAAACCGTCTCCCTGAAGACGCTGGGCCTTCTGACGCTGATGACCCAGTGCGGCCTGCACATCCCCGTGGCAGACCGCAGCGAGATCTCTGTCTATGAGCGGGTGCTGGCGGACATCGGCGATGAGCAGAGCATTGAACAGAGTTTGTCCACTTTCTCGGCCCATATGGTCAATATCGTGAATATTTTGAAGGAAGCGGACCGCCGCAGCCTGATCCTGTTTGATGAGTTGGGCGCCGGTACGGACCCGGTGGAGGGCGCGGCACTGGCTATCGCCATTATCCAGCACGTCCGGAAAGCAGGGGCGCGGGTGGCGGCCACTACCCATTATGCCGAGCTCAAGACCTTTGCCATGACCACCGCGGGGGTGGAGAACGCCTCCTGCGAATTTGACGTGGAGACACTGCGGCCCACTTACCGGCTGCTGATCGGTATCCCCGGCAAGTCCAATGCCTTTGCCATTTCCAAGCGGCTGGGATTGCCGGATGAGGTGATCGAGACCGCCAAGGCGCAGATAAACAACGATTCCGTCCGGTTCGAGGATGTGCTCACTCAGCTGGAGGCCAAGCGCCAGGCGCTGGAAAAGCAGCAGGTGGAGGCGGACCGGCTCTACCGGCAGCGGGAGGAGGACGCCCGCAAAGCCCGGGAGTTCCGGGAGCAGATGGAGCGGGCCAAGGAGAATGCCCGCAGCCGCGGCGAGGCAGAGGCCAAGCGCATCCTGCGGGATGCCCGGGCCACAGCCGATCAGGTGTTTTCCGAACTTGCCGAGATGCGCAAGGCCCAGGCCAAGGCGGAGCGCACCATGAATGCCAACGAAGCCAGGGCCAATCTCTTCCGCCAGCTCAACGAGGCGGAGGATGCCGCTACCCGCCGGGATGCCCGGCAGGAGCCCATCCCCAAGCCCAGCAGGCCCATCCGGGTGGGAGATCTGGTGGAGTTCCCCGGTGTCCGCCAGCCGGCGGAGGTGGTGTCTGTCGGGAAAGACGGCACGTTGCAGCTCAAGGCCGGTGTGCTCAAGCTCAAGGCCAAAGCCAATGAAGTCCGGCTCATTGAGGACGACGAGCGGGCGGCAAAGAAGAAGGCACCGGCGGTCACCATCCGGCAGAACGCCGACCGGGCCCTGCGGGCCTCTGCCCCCCGGGAACTGGATATCCGGGGCCTGGAGACGCTGGAGGCAGAGAGTGTGGTGGAGAATTTTCTCTCCGCTGCCGTCATGGCCCATCTGGAGACCGTCACCATCATCCACGGCAAGGGTACCGGCGCGCTGCGCAAGGCGGTCCATGCCGTTTTGCGGCGAAATAAGGCGGTGAAGGATTTCCGGCTGGGGGTTTACGGCGAGGGTGAGTCCGGTGTGACCGTGGTCACGCTGAAATAAGAGCGTCTGCGGACGGAAAGCAGACGGCCTTTACAAAGGTATTTGCTGTCTGCTATACTGAAACCAAATTCTGAACAATGAGGTGACGGTATGCAAGCGATGGAAAGACCGTATCACATCGGGTGCACCCCGGAAGACGTGGGTCGCTACTGCATTTTGCCGGGTGATCCGGGTCGGGTGCCCGCCATTGCGGCGTTGTTTGACGACGCCAAGCAGGTGGGCTGCAACCGGGAATTCAACGTCTGGACCGGAACCCTGCTGGGGGAGAAGGTGACGGCCTGTTCCACCGGCATTGGCGGCCCTTCCGCAGCAATCGCCATGGAAGAACTGCACAAGTGCGGTGCCGATACCTTCATCCGCACGGGAACCTGCGGCGGTATTGCGCTGGAAGTCCAGGCCGGAGATATCGTAGTGGCCACCGGCGCTGTCCGCTTTGAACATACCAGCATGGAATATGCTCCCATCGAGTTTCCGGCGGTGGCGGATTTTACCATCACCGGCTGCCTGGTAGAGGCGGTGAAGAAGCTGGGGTATCCCCTGCATACCGGCGTCGTCCAGTGCAAGGACAGCTTTTACGGCCAGCACAGCCCTGAGGCGTCCCCTGTCTCCTATGAGCTCAAGGCCAAATGGGAGGCCTGGAAACGTCTGGGCGTCAAGGCCAGTGAGATGGAGTCCGCAGCACTGTTTGTGGTGGCGGCAGCCTTGGGCTGCCGGTGCGGCTCCTGTTTCCATGTGGTGTGGAACCAGGAGCGGGAGGCTGCCGGTCTGGACCAGAAGAAGAGCGAGGATACGTCCACCTCTGTGAAGGCGGCAGTGGAGGCGCTGAAGCTGCTGATCCGGCAGGATCGGGAAGCCAACAGATAACCGGGGCAGGGCATTCTGCACTTTGCCCGGTACATCGTCCATATCTCGTAATACCACTGAGCTGACTGAGGTTCATGAAAAAACGCGCCGTGTTCCTTTTGGAACACGGCGCGTTTTTTCAGTTGTCTGTGCGGATGCCGCGCTGGATATCCCGGATATCGTAGGGGGCGGTCTGATAGACGAAATAGTTGAGCCAGTTGGAGTAAAGAAGATGGGCACAGGAGCGCCAGGTCACTACCGGCTTGCGGTTGGGGTTGTCGTCCGGAAAATAATTCTCCGGCACATGAACGGGAACGCCGGCCACCAGGTCCCGCATGTACTCATTGCGCAGGGTGTCCCGGTCGTATTCCGCGTGGCCCATCAAAAAGATCTGACGGCCCTGGTCGGTCTTGACGGCGTAGACCCCCGCCTCGGGAGAAGAGGCGAGGACTTTCAGCCCCGGTACGGCCTCAATATCCTCCCGCAGCACCGTGGTGTTGCGGGAATGGGGCACCCAGAACTCGTCGTCAAACCCCCGGAAGAGGATGAAATTGGGGTCCTCCACGGTATGGCGGAACACGCCGGAGAGCTTTTGGAGCAGCTGCCGCTTGGGAATGCCGTAGTGGTAATAAAGGCCCGCCTGGGCGCCCCAGCAGATATGGAGAGTGGAGTGGACATGGGTCTTGCTCCACTCCATGATCTCACACAGCTCCGGCCAGTAGTCCACCTCTTCAAAGGGCAGGTTCTCCACCGGTGCGCCGGTGATGATGAGCCCGTCGAACGTGCGGTCCCGCACCTCGTCAAAGGACTTATAAAAAGCCAACATGTGCTCCTGAGAGGTGTTTTTGGAAACATGGCCGCTGGGGGCGATCAGCTCCAGCTGAATCTGCAGCGGGGTGTTGCCCAGAACCCGGGCCAGCTGGGTCTCCGTGTCCACCTTAGTGGGCATCAGGTTCAAAAGGAGAATCTGCAGCGGTCGGATGTCCTGGGTGATGGCCCGGGTCTCCGTCATGACGAAGATGTTCTCCCGGGTCAGTGTGGCGGTGGCAGGCAGCTGGTTTGGAATCTTGATGGGCATGCTTACTTCACCTGGTCCAGCGCCTGGGCGATGTCGTCGATGAGGTCCTGCTTGCTCTCCAGGCCGCAGCTCATCCGCACCAGGCCTGCGGGGATGCCGGCCTCAGCGAGCTGCTGGTCGGTCATCTGGCGGTGGGTGGAGGAGGCGGGATTGAGGCAGCAGGTGCGGGCGTCGGCCACGTGGGTCTCGATGGCTGCCAGCTTCAGATGCTTCATGAAGGTCTCAGCAGCGGTCCGGCCGCCCTTGAGCTCGAAGGACACCACGCCGCAGGAGCCATGAGGCAGGTATTTTTCCGCCAGGGCATGATACTTGTCACCGGGGAGGCCGCAGTAGCTCACATGGGAGACCTTGGGATGGGCGGCCAGGAACTCCGCAACCGCCTGGCCGTTTTCACAGTGGCGGGCCATGCGGACATGGAGGCTCTCCAGGCCCAGGTTCAGATAAAAGGCGTTCTGGGGGGACTGGATGGAGCCGAAGTCCCGCATCAGCTGGGCGGTGCACTTGGTGATAAAGGCACCCTCCTTGCCGAACTTCTCGGCGTAGGTGATGCCGTGATAGCTCTCATCCGGGGTAGTGAGGCCGGGGAATTTGTCGGCATGGGCCATCCAGTCAAACTTGCCGGAGTCCACGATGGCACCGCCCACGGCGGTGCCGTGGCCGTCCATGTACTTGGTGGTGGAGTGGGTGACGATGTCGGCACCCCACTCGAAGGGGCGGCAGTTGACGGGGGTGGCGAAGGTGTTGTCCACGATCAGGGGGACGCCATGGGCGTGGGCGGCGTTGGCGAACTTCTCAATGTCCAGCACGGTCAGAGCGGGGTTGGCGATGGTCTCACCGAAAACGGCCTTGGTGTTGGGCCGGAAGGCGGCGTTGAGTTCCTCTTCGGTACAGTCGGGACCCACAAACGTGGTCTCGATGCCCATCTTCGCCATGGTGACGGAGATCAGGTTGAAGGTACCGCCGTAGATGGAGGAAGAGGCCACAATGTGGTCGCCGCAGCTGGCAATGTTGAAGAGGGCGAAGAAGTTGGCCGCCTGACCGGAGGAGGTCAGCATGGCCGCGGTGCCGCCTTCCAGCTCGCAGATCTTGGCAGCCACGTAATCGTTGGTGGGGTTCTGGAGCCGGGTGTAGAAATAACCGGTGGCCTCCAGATCAAAGAGCTTGCCCATGTCCTCGCTGGTGGCGTACTTGAAGGTGGTGGACTGGATGATAGGGATCTGTCGGGGCTCCCCGTTGCCGGGGGTGTAGCCGCCCTGGACGCATTTGGTTTCCAGACGATAGTTGCTCATAATGGGAACTCCTTTCCAATGTCGGGGGACGAAAAAAGGCTTTCGTCCCAAAGATCGTTCTTTGAGACGAAAGCCTGTGATGCTTCCGCGGTACCACTCAAATTGCGGCGGGTATCAAACCGACCGCCCCTCATGGGGTCCAACAACCCCTTCGCACTGACGCAGCGTACGCGGGACGCCCTAGCGGCATTTCTGCCCTCGAACGGCCAGCTCAGGAGCCATAGGACCTGAGACCCCTTGCCGCCGGCTTCCACCGCCCGCCGGCTCTCTGGAGGCGCCTGATCTCGTCCCTCTCCGTCATCGCTTTGGAAAGTATTATAGAAAAGCGGGTCGGATTTGTCAACAGCGGATTTTTCCCGAAGAGGCGCCGCCTCAGCTCCGGTTTTCCACGATGTGGACGTTCAGGTGGTCGTAGGTCATCTCAACGTCATGAGCGGCAAAGGCCTCCCGCAGGCGCTCTCCCAAGGCAAAGTGGACGTCCCAGTAATTCTCCGGCGTGGCCCAGCAGTAGATGGTGTATTCGATGGAACTGTCACCGTAATTGGTGAGGTACACGCTGGGGGCCGGGTCCTCCAGAATGTGCTCTGTTTTGGCCAGGGCCTCCCGGCAGGCGGCCTTCACCGTCTCAGTGGGGGCATCATAGGAGGCGGTCACCTTGCGGGTCACCCGGCGGCGGCCCAGCAGGGTGTAGTTGGAGACCTTGGAACTGGCCAGCTCCTTGTTGGGCAGCATCACCAGCACGCCCTCCGGCGTGATGAGCTTGGTGTGGTTGAGGTTGATCTCCTCCACCGTGCCGGAGGTGGAATCGGCCTCAATAAAGTCCCCGATGGAAAAAGGGTGGGAGGAGAGGATCACCAGGCCGCCGGCCACGTTTCCCAGAATGTCCTCCGCGGCCAGGGTGACGCCCAGAGACCCCACCGACAGCAGCGCCACCAGAGAGCTCATGTCGATCTCCAGGCACTCCGCCGTGATGATGCCGGCCACAATGTAGAGCACCAGCCGGATGCCGGAGAGCATGTAGCGTTGGACCCGCTCATCCAGCTTGGACTGGGACAACAGCCGCCGGATCAGCTTCATCAGCAGCCGGATGACAATCAGGCAGGTGACAAGGATGGCGGCGGCGGTCAGGATCTTGCTGGCGGAGAGTGTGCCGAAGGCAGTGCCCAGAGCGGAAGAAATGGTTGTGGTCATAGGATGGCTCCTTTCCCAGAAACAGCGGTGCTCACGGCATCAGCCTGCCCGCAGCCGCCAGATGGCGATCCCCACCGGGATCAGGATCTGCAAAATCAAAATGGCCGGGATTCCATAGCGGAAGGACCGGTGCAGCGTCTTGTGATGAAAGACCCGCATGCCCAGCAGCGCGCCGATGCTGCCGCCTAGGACGGAGAGCAGGAACAGCGTCTTCTCCGGCACCCGGCGGATGGTCTCGTTGCGGACCTTCCGGCGGGCCTTCCACTTGTCCAGGCCGAATACCAGAAAGGTAACAAGATTGATGAGAACCAGCCAGATCCCCAGCAGTGCCCAGGGATTGCCAATCACCGCAAAAAGCGTGGTGGAATTTTCCGTTGGCAGATAGAGCGCCTTTTCCATTATGGGTGCCCCCTATTCTTGAAAGAATACAAAAAGACTGGCCGGAATGCTCCGGCCAGTCCAGTGTATCAGAAATCTCAGCCTCTGACAAGACGGCTCAGCTCACCGGCGGTCTGAGCGGCCAGCCGGGCGTTGTTGTACACCAGCTGGATGTTGGAGGCCAGGGAATCGCCGCCGGTCAGGTCTTTGATCTTGGCCAGCAGGAAGGGGGTGGTCTCCTTGCCGTGGATGCCCTGGGCATTGGCTTCGGCCACCGCCTCGTCAATGGCCTTGTTGATAACGTCTGCGTCCATGGAGAATTCTTCGGGAATGGGGTTGGTCACCAGCATGCCGCCGCCAAGGCCCATGTCCTGCTTGACGTAAAACGCCTTGGCCAGTTCTGCAGGGGTGTCGATCTCATAGTCCACCTGGAAGCCGCTCCTGCGGGTGTAGAAGGCGGGCAGCTCCTTGGTGCCGTAGCCGATGACAGGCACGCCGTGGGTCTCCAGATACTCCAGGGTCAGCCCCAGGTCCAGAATGGACTTGGCACCGGCGCAGACCACCATCACGGGGGTGTGGGCCAGCTCCTCCAGGTCGGCGGAGATGTCGAAAGTCTGCTGGGCGCCCCGGTGCACACCGCCGATACCGCCGGTGGCGAATACGGAGATCCCCGCCATGTGGGCGATGATCATGGTGGTGGTGACGGTGGTGGCGCCGTCCCGACCCTCTGCCACCAGCACCGGCAGATCCCGGCGGCTGGCCTTGGCAACGGCGGTGCCGGTCTTGCCCAGGTAGTTGATTTCCTCCGGGCTCAGGCCCGCTTTCAGCCGGCCGCCGATGACCGCGATGGTGGCGGGGACCGCACCGTTGTCCCGAATAATCTTCTCCACGTTCAGCGCTGTCTCCACATTCTGGGGATAGGGCATGCCGTGGGAGATGATGGTGGACTCCAGAGCCACCACAGGGCGGCCCTCATCCAGGGCCTGGCGCACTTCAGGCGCAACGTCAAGATACTTGTTGAGCATGAGAATGATTCCTCCGTCTATCATGAAATTTTGAAAAAACCGTAAAACGAAACCTGCATCCGGCTGTCAGCCTGCTGCCCGGCGCTTGAGGGCCTCCTCGCACAGCGCGGAGTTGATGGTCTCCACTCCCTCCATGGCAATGGCGGCGGCCCCCAGGCCTGCCAGGGCGGTGTGCTCCAGGTCCGTGCCCTGAAGGTAGGCCCAGGTGATGGCGGCCATGAAGGCGTCGCCGCAGCCGGTGGTGTTCACCATCTTGGCCGGGAGCACCGGCAGATGGAGCCGGCTGGTGTGGTCGGCGGCAAAGACACCGTCACCGCCCAGAGAGATAAACACCCGCCGCAGACCGGTGGCGAGCAGGGCATCTGCTGCGGCGTTGAGGCTTGCCTCGTCAGTAATGGATACGCCGGAGAGCAGTTCCGCTTCCATACGGTTGGGCTTGAGGGTGTGGAGCTTTCCCAGCACCGGCCGCAGCTTTTCCGCCTTGGAGGTGGAGACTGGATCAGCAAAGATGGGCACGCCGGCGTGCTCGGCAAGCCAGGCAATGGACGCGGCGGGGATGTTGGTGTCCATAACAATCACCTGGCTGTTGCACAGGAGCTTTTGCCGCTGGGCCAGCACCTGGGGGGTGAGATGGCGGTAGATGTCCATATCGCTGACCGCCAGCGTCATATCCCCCTGCTCATCGGTGATGAAGAGGTAGGTGGAGGTCCGGCCGCCGGGGATCACGGGGGACTGAGAGATGTCAATGCCCAGCTCCCCGCAGCTGGCGGCGATTTTCTGGGCATAAAGATCGTCTCCGAACACGGTGAGCAGTCGGGTGTCCACCCCCAGAAGGCTCAGGTTGTGGGCGATGTTGCGCCCCACCCCGCCCAGGGACATGCCCACGGTGCCGGGGTTGGAGTCCTGCATCACCAGGGGGGCCGCCGGGTGTCCGCCGATGTCCATGTTTACGCCGCCCACCACTGTCACGTAAGGGGCGGTGTGGATGATATAGCCCTTGCCGGAGATGTAGCCCTTTTTCATCAGATTGGAGATGTGCACCGCCACAGAGGACCGGGTGATGCCCGCCTTGTCCGCCAGCTCCTGCTGAGAGATCATCGGATTTTCCTCAATCCAGTTGAGAAGCTGCCGCTCGCGCTGTGTCATGCCGGCCCTCCTAATCTAAACAAAAATTTAGAAACATAATCCTATGCTTAGATTATTCAGCTTTCGGGGAAAAGTCAATCCCCAATTTCCACATCTCTGTGGAAATTTCGTGAACTTCTGAGAAAGAAAGCGCCGGCGGCGGAACAAATCCGCGGCCAACGCCGACAGAAGAGACAGAAAGGGAGGCGAAGGAAATGAAAGCGAGACTGGCCTTTTTGAGCATTGGTCTGTGCCTTTGTCTGCTGGCAGGATGGGGCGTGTCCGGGGAAAAGCCGCTGCAGGAGGAGACGCCGCCGGAGGAATCCCCGGAAACCACCTTGTGCCGGGTGGTACAGGAGGATCAGGGGACGCTGCTGCTGGCAGAGCAGGGGTCCACCGGGGTGTTTACGCTGCCGCTGGGAGATCAGGATATGACGTTGGACGGCGCGGAGTTTGATCCGTCGGCACCTGGGGCGTACCAGGCTCTGCCGGGAGGCTCCTTGGCCGGGACGACGGTGTTGGTGACCAATTCCGGCGGGTTCCAGGAGACCTGGCCCCTTCAGTTTTCCAATGTCACGGCACTGGCGTTTTCCACGAAGGAGTTCAACGATCTCAGCGTACTCTATCTCCAGGTGCTGGAGGATCTGTGGGCGGTGGATTCCGGCCTCAACGAAAGTATCATAGAGCTGGGGGTGGATCTCTCGGGGACCAGCCTCAGCTACCCCGAGCGGCAGGCAGTGGCATGGGCCTTCGGTCAGGCCCATGGGCTGACGGCCATTCAGGGAACGTATGAAGAGCTGGCGGAGGGCGGCTATCTGACTCCAATCTCTTTTGAAGGCTCCGCCGGAGAGGGAGAGGAGCGCCCGGCGCTGTACCAGTGGGAGGACGGGTGCTTGTTCTCCATCACAGAGACGGACGATCCGGTGGTGTTCAGTCTGCCTTCTCTGGGGCCCGGTGACGAGATCCCGGACTACGACGGCGTGCGTTTTAACGCCGAGAAGTGGTGCTTCCCGCTGGGAGCTTACTATTTCCAGGACTGCACCGCCGTCAGCACCGGAGGTCACTGGGGGAGCTATACTGTGGGCAGCGAGGCCATTTCGTAAGAAGCGGCGGGGCTGGGCGAAGCGCCGGCCCCGCCGGTTTTCTGCCTGCTTCCGGGAACCAGAGCAGAGCCCTTGACGAATGCAGCTGCGGAAGACGTCCGGCGGAGAGATTCCGGGCACTTTTCTCTTGTAAAATGGGAGGAAGTGGAGTACAATAACAAAGAATTGTCCCAAAAATGAGAAAAACGGGTGAGTTTCTATGAGTTATACAAAAATCGCGGCCATTTACGCCGACAGCGAGGCCCTCAGCGGCCAGACCGTCACCGTGGGCGGTTGGGTCCGCACCATTCGGGATCTGAAGGGGTTTGGATTCATTGAACTCAATGACGGCTCCTGCTTCCGCAACCTCCAGGTGGTCATGGAGGCGGCGGCCCTTTCCAACTACGCCGATATCGCCGCCCAGAACGTGGGTGCGGCGCTGATCGTCACCGGCACCGTGGTGCTGACGCCGGAGGCCAAGCAGCCCCTGGAGCTCAAGGCCACGGAGATCACAGTGGAGGGCGCGTCCTCTCCGGACTATCCCCTGCAGAAAAAGCGCCACAGTGTGGAGTTCCTGCGGACCATCCAGCACCTGCGTCCCCGGACGAACCTGTTCTCCGCCACCTTCCGGGTGCGGAGCGTGGCGGCCTACGCCATCCATCAGTTCTTTCAGGAGCGGGGTTTCGTCTACGTCCATACCCCCATCATCACCGCCAGCGACTGCGAGGGTGCCGGTGAGATGTTCCGGGTGACCACCCTGGACCCGGAGAACCCGCCCCGCAAGGAGGACGGCACCGTGGACTTCAGCCAGGACTTCTTCGGAAAGCCCGCCAACCTCACGGTCTCCGGCCAGCTCAACGCCGAGAACTTTGCCATGGCCTTCGGCGATGTGTACACCTTCGGCCCCACCTTCCGGGCGGAGAACTCCAACACCCAGCGCCATGCCGCGGAGTTCTGGATGATCGAGCCGGAGATGGCCTTCTGCGACCTCAAGGGCGACATGGACGTGGCGGAGGAGATGATTAAGTTCGTCATCCGCACCGTCATGGAAAAGTGCCCCGACGAGCTGAACTTCTTCAACAGCTTCGTGGATAAGGGCCTCAAGGAGCGTCTGGAGCACGTGGCTTCCTCCGACTTCGGCCGGGTGAGCTATACCGAGGCCGTGGAGATTCTGGAAAAGTACAACGACCAGTTCGACTACAAGGTGTTCTGGGGCTGCGATCTGCAGACAGAGCACGAGCGCTTCCTCACCGAAAAGGTGTACAAGAAGCCGGTGTTCGTCACGGACTATCCCAAGGAGATCAAGGCGTTTTACATGCGCATGAACGACGATGGCAAGACCGTGGCGGCGGCGGACTGCCTGGTGCCCGGCATCGGCGAGATCATCGGCGGCAGCCAGCGTGAGGAGCGTCTGGACCTGCTGGAGGCCCGAATCAAGGAACTGGGCATGAAGACCGAGGACTACTGGTGGTATCTGGACCTGCGGCGCTACGGTTCCTGCAAGCACGCGGGCTTTGGCCTGGGCTTTGAGCGCCTGGTGATGTATCTCACCGGCGTTGCCAACATCCGGGACGTGTTGCCCCATCCCCGCACCGTGGGCAACGCGGAGTTCTGAGAAAAAGATTCCGGCCTTCCCGGAATCAAAGCGGGAAAGGCACAGGACACATGTGGGAAAAAGGCGGTCAGGCATTGTCTGGCCGCCTTTTTGCAAAGTACCGCGGAAGCTGGGCTTGTGCCCTTTCCGGCGGTGGGATATAATGAAACCGTTACAAACGAAAAACCAACAGCTGATCGGAGGGTACAGATGGAAAAGACGCCGCATTATGAAAGCTATGTGGAGATTCTGCGGGAAGAGCTGATTCCCGCCATGGGCTGTACAGAGCCCATCGCCATCGCTCTGGCCGCCGCCAAGGCCCGTCAGGCACTGGGAATGCTGCCGGAGACCTGCCGGGTAGAAGTCAGCGGCAATATCATCAAAAATGTCAAGGCAGTCACTGTGCCCAATACCGGCGGACTCAAGGGCATCGAGGCGGCGACCGCCGCCGGTGTGGTGGCAGGGCGGCCGGAGCTGGAGCTGGAGGTGCTCTCCCAGGTGACGCCGGAGGAGATCGCCGCCATCGGGGCGTTTTTAAAGGACCATGAGATCCGGGTGCTGCCCATGCAGGGAGACCGGGTGTTCTACATCAATGTGACGCTTCTGGCCGGGGGCCACTCCGCCTGCTGTGAGATCATGGATTACCACACCAATATCACCCGTATCCAGCGGGATGAGCAGGTACTCTTTCGGAAGACGCCCGAAACAGACGAGGAGCAGGAGCAGACGGACCGCTCCGTTCTCAGCATTGAGGAGATCATCCGCTTTGCCGACTGCCTGGACCCGCAGGATGTGGAAGAGGTACTGGGGCGTCAGATCGAATACAACAGCGCCATTTCGGAGCAGGGACTTCAGGGCGGCTGGGGCGCGGAGGTGGGCCGGACGCTGCTGACGGTCTATGGTGACAACGTGGCCATCCGGGCCAAGGCAGCGGCCGCCGCCGGCTCCGATGCCCGGATGAGCGGCTGCGAGCTGCCGGTGGGGATCGGCTCCGGCATCCGCAACACGGGGATGTCCGGCAGCGGCAACCAGGGCATGACCGCCTCGCTGCCGGTCATTACTTACGCCCGGGACCGGGGAGCATCCCGGGAGGAATTGCTGCGGGCCCTGGCGGTGGCGGATCTGGTGACCATCCACCAAAAAACCGGCATCGGGCGGCTCTCTGCCTTCTGCGGGGCTGTCAGCGCCGGATGCGGTGCGGCGGCCGGTGTGGCGTACCTTCTGGGCGGACGGTATGACGTGATCGCTCACACCATTGCCAATACGCTGGCCATCTGCGCCGGTATGATCTGCGACGGGGCCAAGCCCTCCTGCGCCGCCAAGATTGCCGCGGCGGTGGATGCGGGGCTGTTGGGCTACGAGATGTATATGCACGGCGGTCATGAGTTTGTCGGCGGTGAAGGGATCATCCAGAAGGGCGTGGAGAACACCATCGGCAACGTGGGCCGTCTGGCCCGGGAAGGTATGCGGAAAACGGATCAGGAGATCCTGGATATCATGGTGGGTCGCTGAGGCGGCGCGTGGGGGAAGCGGGGCACGCTTCTCCCACACCTTTCCCTCACCCCATTTCAGGCGGCGGAGCTGCGGAGCGGCTGCTCCGGAAAATGTCGCCAATTGACGGACAATTTTCCACCACAGGCATTGACATCCGGGAAAAAGC
Source organism: Oscillibacter sp. CAG:155 (assembly GCA_000436875.1). Taxonomy (GTDB): domain Bacteria; phylum Bacillota; class Clostridia; order Oscillospirales; family Oscillospiraceae; genus Oscillibacter. The sequence continues at coordinate 18,734 of FR890937.1, forward strand.
GTGGTAAGGTATCACCTGTAATCAAATAATGGCAAACGAAGTCCGTAGGGAAACGGCGCAAGCCTGCCGAAGGAGTGAAACTCTCAGGCGTCCCCTGACGGGGATAGGGACTATGGACGGATGTGGCTCTGGAGAAGCTCAGAAACGAGTACCGAAGGTGCAAGGCGGCTGTATGGCTGCTGAATCTCTCAGGTAAAAGGACAGAGTAGAGGGTTAACGGGGATTCCTCCGCGGGAAGGAGGGTCTGCCGGTCTTCTTTGTATTGGGCTGGAAGCTGCCGCATCGGCGTTCCGGTCCTTTTTGTTTGCAAAGAAGGAGAGAGAAAACATGGATATGGATCTGTTGGCTGCCAAGGTCAGTGACCTGGCGGGGTTCGTCTGGAACGGCCTTTTGCTGTACCTGCTGGTGGGCACCGGCATCATCTTCACCATCCGCACCCGCTTTATCCAGGTGCGCAAGTTCGGGACCGGTTTCCGCCGGCTCTTCGGCAGCGTGAACCTCAACGGGGAAAAGGCCGGCAAGGAGGGCATGAGTTCCTTCCAGGCAGTGGCTACCTCCATCGCTGCCCAGGTGGGCACCGGCAATATCACCGGATGTGCCACCGCCATGATCTCCGGCGGCCCCGGCGCCATTTTCTGGATGTGGGTGGCGGCCTTCTTCGGTATGGCCACCATTTACGGCGAGGCGGTGCTGGCCCAGACCTTCAAGACCAAGGACGAGTCGGGCCACGTCATCGGCGGCCCGGTCTATTACATCCGGGCGGTATTCAAGGGAACTTTCGGCAAGATCCTGGCAGGCTTCTTTGCACTGGCCATTATCTTTGCGCTGGGCTTTACCGGCAACATGGTCCAGTCCAATGCCATCTCCAACGCCTTCCAGAAGGCGCTGGGCGTGCCGACCTGGGTGGTTGGCATCCTGCTGGCAGTGGTGGCGGCCTTCATCTTCCTGGGCGGCGTGACCCGGATCGCCTCCGTCACGGAGAAGCTGGTGCCCATCATGGCCTGCTTTTATTTGGTGGGCGCCCTGGTGATGCTGGTGGCCAATATTACCAACCTGCCCCACGCGTTTGCACTGATTTTCCGGGGCGCGTTCCAGCCCCAGGCGGTTTTGGGCGGTGCCATGGGCATCGGTGTCCGGGAAGCCATGCGCTATGGCGTTGCCCGGGGCCTGTTCTCCAATGAGGCTGGCATGGGCTCCACTCCCCACGCCCACGCACTGGCCAAGGTGGAAAAGCCCCAGGATCAGGGTATCGTGGCCATGATCTGTGTGTTCATCGACACCTTTGTGGTGCTGACAATCACCGCGCTGGTGATGATCACCAGCGGTGCGCTGAATGTGGCGGACATGTCCGCAAATCCCGCGGCTGAGAACATGGCACAGGTGGCGTTCTCCACAGTATTCCGTGGGTTCGGTGACATCTTTGTGGCTATCTGCCTGCTGTTCTTCGCCTTCTCCACCATCATCGGCTGGTATTTCTTCGGCCAGCAGAATGTCAAGTACCTCTTCGGCACCAAGGCCGTGAAGGTCTACGCGGTGATCGCGGTGGTGTGCGTGGCACTGGGCTCCATTCTGGAGGCGCCGCTGGTGTGGAACCTCTCCGACCTGTTCAATGCGCTGATGGTGTTCCCCAACCTGATTGCGCTCCTGGCGCTCAGCGGCCTGGTGGCAAAAGCGGCCCGGGAGGATGACGGACTGCGCAGATAAAAAATAGAAGGACCGCCGCAGCTGCGGCGGTCCTTTTTTAGGGATGGGGAATCCGCAGATCCCCAAAAGGGACGGTAAAAGCGGGGATTCCCTCCATGGCCGGTGCGATGGCGTACATGGGATAAAAAAAGGTAAGACCGGCATCCGTCAGGTAATAGCTGCGGGAATTGAACCGCCGCCGCAGCAGGCGCCGCCAGTTCTCCCGGTACTGGGCGGTACCGGAGGATTCCTGCCGGGTGATCTCCGCCGCTGCCAGCGCAGTCAGCTGGCGCTTCCAGCCGCAGCGGCGGGGAAAGAATTCTCCCATGGACACCGGATACCCGGTCCGCAGGTCCCAGGTATCTCCCCAGCGCTGCATCAGCATCCGCCCGGGCAGCGTCACTTCCCGGGACTGAGTGTACAGGCTCCACAGCCCTCCTTCATTATAGGTGACGCGGTAGTCCAGAATCGCCTGAAATTGAGGAAGTGGTTTGCTGGCAGCCAGGGCCGCCCGGTACTCCGCCTCCGCCTGGGGAAGAAGCCACCCCTCACAGTAGCGGAGAAAAGAGCGGCACTGCAGCTGATAGTACCGCCAGATGCGGCGGGATACCCGGTCCTGGGCCGGCACCGGTTTGGGTACGGACACGCAGGCTGAGAGCACCGGAATTCCCTCCACCGTCCATTCCCGTTCCGCCGTGAAGGTCTCCGTGTGCAGCTCTGTCAGACTTTTTTTCATGTGCGCCGCTCCCTTCCCCAAATTCCGTTTGTGTCAGCCTATGCGGCGGGGCGAAAAGTGGTGCGGCGGATATACACACTTTAAAGAGTAAAAATTTTGCCGGTCAGCCTCTTTATTTTCACGCAGTACAATGTTAAAATATGAAAGACGGCTTCTCGCCGATCAACTGCTGGAACGATCCCAGAAAGGGTATGTGATATGGTAAAAATCGGGAAGAAGGAAAAGAACGACGAGCTGTACAAGGCTATTTTGCAGCTGAAGGACGAGCAGGAGTGCTATGATTTTTTCCAGGATCTGTGCACAATCTCTGAGCTGCGGGCCATGGAGCAGCGGTTTGAGGTGGCGTCCCTTCTGTACCAGGGAATGATCTATAACGATATTCTAGAGCGCACTGGAGCCTCCAGCGCCACCATCAGCCGGGTGAACCGTTCTTTAAGCTACGGCACGGGGGCTTATGCCAAGCTCTTTGAGCGCTGCAAGGAACAGCAGAAGTGAGCAGCTACGACGCGCTGGCCGCCGGCTATGACAGTCTGATGACGGATGTGGGATACAAAAAGCGGGCAGACTGGCTGATGCGTCAGTTCCGCAAAAGCGGCGTGCCGGTCCGGCGGGTGCTGGACTTGGCCTGCGGCACCGGGACCATGGCGTGTCTGCTGGCCCGGCGGGGCTACCAGGTAACTGCCACCGACGGTTCCGAGGAGATGCTGACCCAGGCCATGGCCAAGGCGGCGGATCTGGAATCTCCGCCGCTGTTCCTGCATCAGGCCATGCCCCGGCTGCGG
>FR890937.1:21958-24095 GCA_000436875.1 Oscillibacter sp. CAG:155
GCCTCCCCCGCGCGGTAGTTGCCGTAATTGCCACGGTGGATTCCCTCAACTATCTGACCCGCCCCGCCGACTTGCGGGAGACTTTTCGTCGGGTGTACCGCTGGCTGCGGCCCGGGGGCAGCTTCTGGTTTGATGTGAACACCCCCTGGAAACTCCGGCGGATGGACCATCAGATGTATATGGACGAGACGGAGGAGACTTTCTGCGTATGGCGGACGTTTTTCTCTGAAAAGCGGCAGGGGTGCACCTATCAGGTGGACCTGTTCCGTCAGCGTCAGGACGGCGCCTGGGACCGGGACTTTGAAGAGCACCGGGAGCGGGCCTGGAGCCGGGAAGAGCTGGAGCTGTTTTTGTCGGAGGCAGGCTTCCGGGACATCGTGTTCACCGGAGATCTGACGGACCGCCCGCCGGAGCCGGAGGAGGACCGCTGGATTGTGCGGGCCGTCCGCCCGGCGGAGGAGCCCTGCGGCTGAACATATTACATGCCGGGAAGGTCTGGCGAAATCTGCATTTCCCCGCCCTCTGCCCATAAAACGGGCGGAGGGCGAGACTGCCGTGGGACCACGGCGAGAGAATAAAGGAGCACAGACGATGAGTGACCAACTGATCCGCGCCATCAGCAAGGATGGCTTTGTAAAGGCAACCGCGGTCTCCACCCGGGATTTGACCGAGCGGGCCCGCCAGATTCATAAGACGCTGCCGGTGGCCACAGCGGCTCTGGGACGGGCCCTGGCAGCCTGTTCCATGATGGGCAACGCCCTGAAGGAGGACGGCGCCAGCGTGACGCTGCAGATCAAGGGCGGCGGTCCGCTGGGCACGGTTCTGGCGGTTTCGGACAACCAGGGCAATGTCCGGGGCCGGGTGGATGAGCCGGCGGTGGATCTGCCCCTGCGGCCCGACGGCAAGCTGGACGTGGGCGGCGCCGTGGGAACGGACGGCATGCTGACCGTGATCCGGGACCTGAATATGAAAGAACCCTATGTGGGCAGCGTGGGCCTCATCGGCGGCGAGATCGCCGAGGATTTGGCGGCCTACTTTGTGGAGTCGGAGCAGATTCCCACCGCGTGCGGCCTGGGGGTCCTGGTAGATCGGGACCAGAGCGTGCTGAAGGCGGGCGGCTACCTGATCCAGCTGCTGCCCGGTGCCGGCGAAGACATTATCACAAAGGTGGAAGGCAGCATCCTGGCTGCCGGGGCGGTGACGAAGCTCCTGCAGGAGGATGACGATCCGGAGAGCATGCTGCGCCGGGCTCTGTCTGACTTTGACCTGGAGATTCTGGAGCGCAGTCCCATCGAGTACCGCTGCTACTGCAGCCGCGAGCGGATGGAGCGGGCACTTATCAGCCTGGGCCCCACGGAGCTGCAGTCCTTGCTGGATGAACAGGGGGAGGCGGAGCTGACCTGCCGCTTCTGCGACAACGTGCAGCACTTCTCCCGGCAGGACCTGGAGGGGCTTCTGGCGGGCATGCGAAAAAAAGTTTAAAAAATCTCAAAAATACAGTTGACAAACCGGGTCCATCTCAGTATAATAACTTTTGTCGTCTGACGAAAACGGCAATCGGGGAGCATAGCTCAGCTGGTTAGAGCACCTGCCTTACAAGCAGGGGGTCACTGGTTCGAGTCCAGTTGTTCCCACCACTTATTGAGATGGCCCGGTAGTTCAGTTGGTTAGAACGCTAGCCTGTCACGCTAGAGGTCGACGGTTCGAGCCCGTTCCGGGTCGCCATCTCCCAGGAAGCATTTGCTTCTTGGGAAACCTGCCCAGATAGCTCAGTTGGTAGAGCAGAGGACTGAAAATCCTCGTGTCGCTGGTTCGATTCCGGCTCTGGGCACCATTTGCGGGCATAGCTCATCTGGTAGAGCGCCACCTTGCCAAGGTGGAGGTAGCGAGTTCGAGCCTCGTTGCCCGCTCCAGATGCGATGCCCACACGAGAGTGTGGGCATCGCAATTCAAAAATAAGTGTGGACTTTTCCGGAAGGTTTGCATATAATATAGATGTCCCCAGATGGTGACATAGCCAAGTGGTAAGGCAAGGGTCTGCAAAACCCTGATTCCCCGGTTCAAATCCGGGTGTCACCTCCAAAAAAAACACCAGCCAATCGGCTGGGGTTTTTTTTGCTTTTGCAGTGGCTGGCGC
>FR890938.1:0-11270 GCA_000436875.1 Oscillibacter sp. CAG:155
CTGCGGCCCGTCCCGCAGACGGCCCCGTCATCGCCGCGCCGCTGGTGGGCACCTATTACGCCACTCCCGCCCCCGATCAGCCTCCCTTCGTGGCGGTGGGCGACACGGTGAAAAAGGGCCAGACCGTGTGCCTGATCGAGGCCATGAAAATGATGAGCGAGGTTCCCGCCCCCTGTGACTGCGTCATCGAGGAGGTTTTGAAGGCCAGCGGCGAGCTGGTGGCCTTTGAGGAGCCTTTGTTCCGCTACCGGGCGGTGTAAGCCATGCTGAAGCGTGTATTGATCGCCAACCGGGGCGAGATCGCCCTGCGGATCCTGCGGGCCTGCCGGGAGCTGGGCATCGACACTGTGGCCGTCTACTCCCAGGCGGACGCGGAGGCGCTCCACGTCCAGCTGGCGGGACAGGCTGTGTGCATCGGTCCTGCCCGCGCCGCAGACAGCTATCTCAACCAGACCGCCCTTTTGACCGTGGCCGTGGCCACCGGCTGCGACGGCGTCCACCCCGGATACGGCTTTTTGTCTGAAAACGCCGACTTTGCCGACGCCTGCGCCGCCGCGGGGCTGACTTTCATCGGTCCCTCCGGCGATACCATCCGCAAGGCCGGCTCCAAATCCGCCGCCCGGGACATCATGCGCGCCGCCGGCGTGCCGGTGACCCCCGGCTCCGACGGCCCCGTCTCCTCTGTGGAGGACGCCCTGGCCGCGGCGGAAACCGTGGGCTATCCGGTACTGCTCAAGGCCAGCGCCGGCGGCGGCGGACGGGGAATCCGCCGCTGTGACCGGGCCGAGGACCTGCCCTCCGCCTACGCCGAGGCCAAGGCAGAGGCCAAGGCCTGCTTCGGTGATGACGAGATGTACCTGGAAAAGCTGGTGCTGGGTCCCCGGCACATTGAGTTCCAGGTGCTGGCGGACCGCTACGGCAACGTGATCCACCTGGGAGACCGGGACTGCTCCGTACAGCGCCGCAACCAGAAGCTCATCGAGGAAGCCCCCGCCTGGTGTCTGACGCCGGAGCTGCGGAAGAAGATGGGCGAGGCCGCCGTCCGGGCGGCCCGGGCCGTGAACTACGAAGGTGCCGGCACCGTGGAGTTCTTGCTGGACGGTGACCTGGAGCACTTCTACTTCATGGAGATGAACACCCGGATTCAGGTGGAGCACGGCGTCACCGAGCTGGTCACCGGCGTGGATCTGGTGCGTCAGCAGCTGCGCATCGCCTCCGGATTGCCCCTGGATCTCAAGCAGGAGGATATCCATCTCAGCGGCCATGCCATCGAGTGCCGCATCAACGCCGAGGACCCGGCCCGGAATTTCCAGCCCTGCCCCGGCCATGTGGAGTTCCTCCACTTCCCCGGCGGCACCGGCGTGCGGGTAGACTCCTGCCTGTACAACGGCTGCCAGCTCTCCCCCTATTATGACTCCATGGCGGCGAAGATCCTCTCCCACGCCCCCACCCGGATGGAGACCATCCGGAAGATGCGCCGCTGCCTGGAGGAGTTCGCGCTGGAGGGGTTCCCCACCAACGCGGAGCTCTCCTATCAGATCCTGTACCATCCCGATTTCATCCTGGGCAAGTGCACCACCGCCTTTTTGGACGCGCACCTGTCGGAACTGCTGGAGTTCAACCGCCAGCTCAATGAAAGTGAGGCCGAGGAATGAACAGCATTTTTGCCAAACGCCGTGCCCGGCTGCTGGCCATGAAAGCCATCCGGGACAACCAGGCCATTCCCGGCGAAAAGACCGTCACCTGCCCGCACTGCCAGCAGGTCAGTGACCGCAAGATCGTGGCCCAGGGACTGTCGGTTTGTCCCAAATGCGGCTACCACTTCCCCATCGGTGCCTACTACCGGCTGAGCACCATTCTGGACCCCGGTACCTTCCGGGAGCTCAATGAGAAGTACCCCGCCGGCGACCCCCTCCACTTCCCGGACTACCGCAAGAAGCTGGAGAGCGCTCAGCGCAAGACCTGCCTGACGGAGGCCGCCGTCACCGCCACCGGTACCATCGGCGGCGTCAAATGCGTGGTGGGCGTGCTGGACAGCCGTTTCCTCATGGGTTCCATGAGTGCCGCTGTGGGTGAGAAGATCACCCTGGCCATCGAGTTTGCCACCAAGAACAAGCTTCCCCTCATCCTCTTTGCCGCCAGCGGCGGCGCCCGGATGCAGGAGGGCATCCTCTCGCTGATGCAGATGGCCAAAACCAGCGCCGCCTTGGCCCGATTCTCCGAAAAAGGGCTTTTGTATATCTCCGTGCTCACCGATCCCACCACCGGCGGCGTCACCGCCAGCTTCGCCTCCCTGGGCGACATCATCCTGGCCGAGCCCGGCGCCCTGATCGGCTTTGCCGGTCCCCGGGTCATCCAGCAGACCATCGGCCAGACGCTGCCCGAGGGATTCCAGCGGGCGGAATTTCAGATGGCCCACGGCTTTGTGGACGCCGTGGTGCCCCGGGTCCGCATGCGGGAGACTCTCTCCCAGCTGCTGCGGCTCCACGAGAAAGGAGGCCGCCAATGAGCGCGCAACTGACTGCCGCGGAGCGGGTGGCCATCGCCCGCAATCCCCAGCGGCCCAATATTATGGATTACATCGGTGCCCTGTTCACCGATTTCTTTGAGTGCAAGGGCGACCGTCTCTGCGGTGAGGACGGCGCCATTGTGGGCGGCATTGCCCTGTATCACGGCCGTCCCGTCACCGTCATCGGCACCCGCAAGGGCCGCACGGCGGAGGAAAACCTCAAGTGCAACTTCGGCATGCCCAGCCCCGAGGGGTACCGCAAGGCCCTGCGGCTGATGCGCCAGGCAGAGAAGTTCCGCCGCCCCATCATCACCTTCATTGACACTTCCGGCGCCTATCCCGGCCTGGAGGCGGAAGAGCGGGGCCAGGGCGAGGCCATCGCCCGGAACCTCTTTGAGATGAGTCGGCTGACCGTACCGGTCATTGCCATCGTCACCGGCGAGGGCAACAGCGGCGGCGCGCTGGCGCTGGGCGTTGCCAACCGGGTGCTGATGCTGGAAAACGCCGTCTACGCCATCCTCTCCCCGGAGGGCTTTGCGTCCATTTTGTGGAAGGATTCCTCCCGCAGCGCCGAGGCCTGCGAGATGATGCAGCTGACAGCGCCGGATCTTCTGCGCCTGGGCGTGATCGACGATATTATCCCCGAACCCGAGGGCGGTGCCCACACGGCCCCCGTTGTGGCGCTGCGCCAAGTAGACCGCTGCCTCCACCGCCATCTGGCGGAGCTTTCCAAGGAGAGCGGCGCCAGTCTTGCCGCCGGCCGCTATCAGAAATTCAGACAGATGGGAGCGGCCGCTCCCGACAAGGAGGAGCAATGAACGGAATCAAGATTCTGGGGACCGGCAGAGGCGTCCCCTCCAAACTGGTCACCAATGAGGACATGGCCAAGATCGTGGACACCAACGACGAGTGGATCACCACCCGCACCGGCATCACCCACCGCCACCACCTGGCAGAGGGTGAGACCATCACCGACATGACGGTTCTGGCCGCCCGCCGGGCTCTGGAGAACGCCGGCATCTCCGCCGACCAGATCGGCGCATGCATCGTGGCCACGCTGACTCCCGACACCCTGGTGCCCTCTGCCGCCTGCTGCCTGCAGCGGGAGCTGAACCTGCCCCACGACACCGTGTGCTTCGACCTCAACGCCGCCTGCACCGGCTTCCTCTATGCCCTGCATACCATGGAGTGCCTCCTGAACGCTTCCGAGCGCAAGTACGGCCTGGTAATCGGTGCTGAGAACCTCAGCCGCATTACCAACTGGAAGGATCGGGGCACCTGCATCCTCTTCGGCGACGGCGCTGGTGCTGTCGTGGTGGAGTGCCGGCCGGAATGGCCCTCCATCTCCGCTATCCTGGGCTGCCATGGCACCGATCAGATGCTGCGGGTCCCGGGCGTGGAAAAGGGCGTGCCCAGCCTGATCTACATGGAAGGCACCAAGGTCTTCAAGTTCGCCGTGGAGGCCGTCCCCTACTGCATCGACCAGGTCCTGGCCAAAACCGGCAAGACTGTGGACGACGTGGACTTCTTCGTCTTCCACCAGGCCAACGCCCGGATCATCGATCTGGCTGTCAAGAAGTACCACATCCCCCAGGAGAAGTACTACAAGAACATCTGCGAATACGGCAACACCTCTGCCGCCAGCATCCCGCTGGTCATCAGCGAGCTGCATGAGATGGGCAAGGTCGGTCCCGGCTCCCGCGTGCTGATCGTGGGCTTCGGCGGCGGCCTGACCTGGGGCGGCGCAATGATCGAATTTGCTTGACTTTGAGAAGAAAGGCGCGACTATGAAAAAGCTCAATGAGATCCTGGGGACGGAGTTCCCCATCATTCAGGGCGGCATGGCCAACATCGCCACCGGCGAATTCGCCGCCGCCTGCTCCAACGCCGGCGCGCTGGGTATGATCGCCACCGGCGGCTGGGACGGCGACCGTCTCCGTCAGGAGATCCGCCGGGCCAAGGAGCTGACGGACAAGCCCTTCGGCGTGAACCTGATGCTGATGAGCCCCTATGCCGACGACATCGCCCGCATCATCCTGGAAGAGGGCGTGAAGGTGGTCACCACCGGTGCCGGCAACCCCGGCAAGTACATTCCTGCCTGGAAGGAAGCAGGCATCAAGGTGCTGCCCGTGGTGGCGGCCTCTGTGCTGGCCAAGCGGCTGATCCGCTTGGGCGTGGACGCCGTCATCGCCGAGGGCACGGAGTCCGGCGGCCATGTGGGCGAGATGACCACCATGGCCCTGGTGCCTCAGGTGATCGACGCCGTGGGCGATGTACCTGTGGTGGCAGCCGGCGGCATCGCCGACGGCCGTCAGGTGGCAGCCGCCTTCTCCCTGGGCGCCTGCGGCATCCAGGTGGGCACCTGCCTGCTGGCAAGCGTGGAGTGCCCCATCCATGAAAACTACAAGCAGGCCGTGCTGAAGGCCAAGGACTCCGACACCGTGGTCACCGGCCGCTCCGTTGGCGGCCCCGTGCGGTGCCTGAAGAACAAGATGACCCGGGAGTATCTGGCTCTGGAAAAGCAGGGCGCGTCCCTGGACGAGCTGGAGAAGGTCACCCTGGGCGGACTGCGCCGGGCCGTGCTGGAGGGCGACATGGAGCACGGCAGCGTCATGAGCGGCCAGGTGGCCGGCATGCTCCACGAGATCAAGCCCGTGCGGCAGATCTTCGAGGAGCTCTACAGCGGCGGCAAGGCCGTGCTGGAGGCCACCTCCAAGGAGTGGCAGTAAGCCGCTCCCGCCCCGCCGGGACCTTCCGTCCCGATTTTGACGAATGGAGAAACGCACAATGAAGCTTGGATTTTTATACGCCGGGCAGGGCAGCCAGCACCCCGGCATGGGCGCGGACCTGTACGAGGCCTATCCCGCGTTCCGGGAAGTGCTGGATCAGGCTGCCGCCCAGGTGGACTTTGATTTGAAGCAGGTGTCCTTCACGGACCCTGACGGCGTTTTGACCCAGACCCGCTACACTCAGCCCTGCATGGTGGCCTTTGCCGCCGGCGTGACCGCGCTGCTGCGGGAAAAGGGCATCGTCCCCGCCGTGGCGGCGGGACTGTCCCTGGGCGAATACTCCGCCCTCCATGCCGCCGGCGTCTTTGACGCCGCCACCGCCGTCAAGCTGGTGGCCTTCCGGGGCAAGGCGATGGAGCAGGCGGCCGCCGACCGTGAGAGCGCCATGGTGGCCGTGCTGAATCTGGACCGTGCCCCCCTGCAGGAGGCCTGCGACGCGGCTTCCGACCTGGGGTGCGTGGTGATCTGCAACTACAACTGCCCGGGCCAGCTGGTCATCGGCGGTGACAAGGCCGCCGTGGAGAAGGCCGCCGCCATCGCCAAGGAGAAGGGCGCCCGCCGGTGCCTTCCCCTGAAGGTCAGCGGCCCCTTCCACACCCCCCTGATGGCCCCCGCCGGGGATGCCCTGGCGGACTACTTCAAGACCGTCACCTTCGCTGAGCCTCAAATCCCCGTGCTCTTCAACTGCCTGGGCGATGTGAAGGACGACACCGTCACTATCCCGGAGCTGCTGGTCAAGCAAGTCCAGAGCAGCGTCTTCATGGAGGACTCCATCCGCACAATGGCCTCCATGGGCGTGGACGCCATTGTGGAGATCGGGCCGGGCAAGGCCCTCAGCGGCTTCGTGAAGAAAACCGTGCCCCAGGTGCCCGTCACCGCGGTGGAGACCGCCGCAGACGTGGAGGACCTGGCTGAGACGCTCAAAGAGCTGGTAAAGGAGAACGAACAATGAATTTTGCGGGAAAGACTGCCGTCGTCACCGGCGGCAGCCGGGGCATCGGCCGGAGTGTGTGCCTGGAGCTTGCCAAGGGCGGCGCCAACGTGGTGCTGTGCTACGCCGGAAACGAGGCCGCGGCCCAAGAGACCGTGGCCGCCTGCGAGGCCGCCGGGGCCAAGGCCCTGGCCGTCAAGTGCAACGTGGCCGACGCCCAGCAGGTGAAGAACCTGATGGACGAGGCCATCAAGACCTTCGGCCGGATTGACATTCTGGTCAACAACGCCGGCATCAATCGGGACGGCCTCTTGATGATGATGAAGGAGTCCGACTTTGACGACGTCATCAGCGCCAACCTGCGGGGCACCTTCCTCTGCATGAAGGCCGTGTCCCGGACCATGATGAAGCAGCGCTACGGCCGCATCGTGAACCTCTCCAGCGTGGTGGGGCTTCACGGAAACGCCGGTCAGGTGAACTACGCCGCCAGCAAGGCCGGCGTCATCGGCATGACCAAGTCCCTGGCCAAGGAGCTGGCCACCCGGGGCGTGACGGTCAACGCCGTGGCCCCCGGTTTCATCGCCACCGATATGACCGCCGCCATGACCGACGCGGCCAAGGAAGCCACCCTGGCCGCCATCCCCATGTCCCGTCTGGGTGCACCGGAGGATGTGGCGCGGGCCGTGGCCTTCCTGGCCAGCGACGAGGCTGCTTACATTACCGGCCAGGTGCTGGCCGTGGACGGCGGCATGTCCATGTAAACGAGACGGTCTCTCCCCGCCGATTCCGGTTCGGAAAGCGGGGCAGGCACTATCTCCCCTCCCCTCTGGGAGGACACCATTTTGTTTGAAAAAATTGGAGGTATTCTATGGAACGACGCAGAGTCGTCATTACCGGCCTGGGAGCGATCACGCCCGTGGGCCTTACCGCGGTGGAGAGCTGGCAGGCCGTCAAGGACGGCGCTTGCGGCATCGCGCCCATCACCCAGTTTGACCCCAGCGACATGAAGGTGAAGCTGGCCGCCGAGGTCAAGGATTTCGTCCCTGAAAACTACTTGCCCAAGCCGGAGATCAAGCGGATGGGCCGCTTCACCCAGTTCGCCGTGGTCTGCGCCATGGAGGCCATGGCCGATGCGAACTTCACTCTGGACGAGGCTGAGGCGGACCGCTGCGGCGTCATCGTCTCCAGCGGCATCGGCGGCCTCTCCATCACCGAGGCTGAGCATGACCGGGGCAAGGAGCGGGGCTGGGACCGGGTTTCTCCCTTCTATATCCCCACCGGCATCTGCAACATGGCTGCCGGCCAGATCGCCATCCGCACCGGTTTCCGTGGCATGTGTTCCTGCCCGGTGACCGCCTGCACCGGCGGTACCAACGCCGTGGGCGACGCCTTCCACTATATCCGGGACGGCTATGCCGACGTGATGCTCTGCGGCGGCACGGAAGCAGCAGTGACACCTCTGGCCATCGGCGGCTTCACCTCCATGAAGGCCCTGAGCCAGAATCCGGACCCCAACCGTGCCTCCATTCCCTTCGATAAGGAGCGCAGCGGCTTTGTCCTGGGTGAGGGTGCCGGCGTGCTGCTGCTGGAGGAACTCTCCCACGCCCAGAAGCGGGGCGCCAAGATCTACGCCGAGCTGGTGGGCTACGGCGCCACCTGCGATGCCTACCACATGACTGCGCCCCGGCCCGACGGCAGCGGCGCCGCCAAGGCCATGGAAATGGCCATTCGGGATGCCGGCACCACGCCGGACCAGGTGGACTATATCAACGCCCACGGCACCTCTACTCCCCTCAATGATGCCGGCGAGACTGCCGCCGTCAAGCTGGCCTTCGGCGACCATGCCCGGGAGCTGATGATGAGCTCCACCAAGTCCATGACCGGCCACATGCTGGGCGCCGCCGGCGCGGTGGAGGCCATCTTCACCGCTTTGTCGCTGCGGGACGGCTACGCCCCCGCCACCATCCACTATGAAGTGCCCGACGAGGCCTGCGATCTGGACGTGGTGCCCAACGAGGGCCGCAGCGCCGATCTGCACTACGCCCTGTCCAACTCTCTGGGCTTCGGCGGTCACAACGGCAGCATCCTGCTGAAGAAATGGGAGGATTGACATGGGACTGCAGCTCAATTCCAATGAAATCGCCAAGATCCTGCCCCACCGTTTCCCCTTCGCGCTGGTGGACCGGATCGTAGACGGCGAACCCGGCCAGTGGGCCAAGGGCATCAAGTGCGTCAGCGTGGGGGAGCCGGTTTTCTGCGGTCACTTCCCCCAGGAGCACGTCATGCCCGGCGTGCTGCTGATCGAAGCCATGGCCCAGGTGGGCGCCGTGGCCATTTTGTCCCTGCCGGAGTACGCCGGCAAGACCGCCTACTTCGGCGGCATCAAGAACGCCCGGTTCAAGTCCAAGGTCACGCCCGGCGATGTGGTGGAGATGGAATGCACCCTCACCAAGCGCCGGGGCCCTGTGGGTGTGGGCGAGGCCAAGGCCACCGTGGACGGCAAGGTGGTCGCCACAGCGGAGCTGACCTTTGCTATCGGCGGGTAACGGCTGCCGTTTTTCCCCCGTCCCTGTCGGAAGAACTCGGCCAAAATACCCGGGAAAGCGGGACGCAACCATGCTGAAAAACGCATTTTTTAACGTGTATACCAAGGTCAAGCTGCACTTTTACCAGGAGATCTTCCAGCGTTTCCAAAGCCGGGAGGCAAGCCTGACCACTGTGGAAACCTTCTGCATGGAGGCCATCCAGGCCCTGGGCAGTCCCACAGTGAACGAGTTTGCCACCTTCATGCGCATCTCGCCGCCCAACGCGGCCTACAAGGTCAACAGCCTGGTAAAAAAAGGGTACCTGCGCAAGGTACAGTCCAGCTCGGACAAGCGGGAATACCATCTGGAGGTCACCCAGAAATACGTGGATTACTACAACATCTCCATCAGCTACATGGTGGAGGTGATGGACCGGATCTCCGCCCGCTTCTCCAAGGAGGACTGTGCCAAGCTGGAGGAGATGCTCACCATCGTCAGCCGGGAGCTGATGCCGGAGGTGGACATTCACGACGCACCCATGCCGGAATAACAAAAGGCCGCAGGCGTTGCCTGCGGCCTTTTGCCTGCCTTAGGCATGCAAAGCAAGTTTTTAAAATCTTTTTCCACAAAGTTTCCAAAATTTCTGATTAAAAGCGAAAGAAACCCCTCCTGGGTTTCTTTCGCAGCTATCTTCCTTCCCGTCATCTGAAGTTTTCCTTCTGTTGACAACAAGAAGGCCGCAGGCAACGCCTGCGACCTTCTTGCTATTACGGATCTCAGTTTTGCCCGGTGGACTCAGAACAGCCCCTCCGGCAGGCGGATATCCTCCCGGGGCACCTTCTCCCAGTTGAACTCCCCCACCAGCTGCTCTGCGGTGCAGGGCGCTGCCGAGGAGTGAAAGCCCGCCAGCCAGGCCAGCTTCCCCAGTACCTCATCCGCCGTCACCCGGCCCCGCAAAACCTCCAGTCCCGCGTCCGCGTTCCGCTTGCTCAGCCGACGCCCGTCGGACGAGAGCAGCAGCGGCAGGTGATAAAATGACGGTGCCTTCCAGCCCAGCAGCTCATAGAGCAGCAGCTGCCGGGGCGTGGAATCCAGCAGGTCCGCCCCCCGGACCACCTCCGTCACCCCCATGGCGGCGTCATCCACCACTACCGCCAGCTGATAAGCAAACATGCCGTCGGAGCGGCGCAGCAAAAAATCCCCGCAGTCCCGGGCTAGATTCTCTTCATAGCGGCCCATATGGCCGTCTGTAAAGCCCGTCTCACGGTCCGGCACCCGTATCCGCAGGGCCGGGGTTCTGCCCGTCTCGCGGGCTCTGGCGGCCGCCTGTGCCGGGGATAACCCCCGGCAGGTACCGGGGTAGATCACCTGGCCGTCCTCCCGGTGGGGCGCACTGGCGGCATGCAGCTCCGCCCGGGTGCAAAAGCAGGGATAGACCAGCCCCATGGCCTCCAGCCGCTCCAGCGCCGCCTGATACAGCGCCGTCCGCTCACTCTGAAAATACGGTCCGTCCGGGCCGCCTACATCGGGCCCCTCGTCCCATGAAAGCCCCAGCCAGCGCAGGTCCTCGATCATCTGCCGGGCATACCGCCGGGGACAGCGGGCCGTGTCCAGATCTTCGATCCGCAGCACTACCCGTCCTCCCTTCTGCCGGGCGCTGAGCCAGGCTAGAAGGCAGCAGAAAATATTGCCCAGATGAATCCGTCCGCTGGGGGACGGGGCAAAACGGCCCACCACCATGGGATCACCCACCCTTTCCTTGGTTCTTTCCGCCGGTCATTGCTGCTCTCCGGCGCGGAAAAGCAGGCACGCAAACCTGCGCGCCTGCCATTCATCTCTTCTTTGCAGACAGTTACGCTGTCCGGACTGCCACAGAGGCAAAGCTGAACCAGCCCCGCGCATCCCGGCAGACCCCGGTGAGATTCTCCCGCAGCTGGTCGGCGGTGACAGTGGTATACAGCGGTGCCAGGGCATAATCCCCCAGCAGCAGCTCCTCCGCATCGTGCAGACAGCCCATGCGGGCCGCGCTGTCGGATGCGCTGGCGATGATGGACATCAGCGTGTCATAGGCGCTGTTGGCATAGCCCAGCACATTCTCCTCCCCGTCGGTGACCCAGGGGCGCAGGAAACACTCCGCGTCGTTGCCCAGGGGCTGAAAGGTCCCTGCCGCCAGATCGTATTCTCCGGTGCGCAGCGCCGTCTCCAGTTCCTCTGCTGTCACGGCCTTAGGGGTCACATCCACTCCCAGTGCCCGGGACCACTCTCCGCACACCTCCTGGGCCACATCACCGGCCGTTCCCTCGTCCACATATAAATACTCCAGTCCGGTAGGCGCGCCGCCTGCCGCGGCGTTGAGCAGCTTCTGGGCCTCCAGACAGGACGACTGGTATTTCTCCGGGTCCGTCTCCACCACGGAGCCGCCGACCGTACGGAAATCCCCGTCCTCGTTTTCCGGAACGCCGGGGGCAATAAAGCCCTCCGCCGGACAGGCGGCATCTCCTGCCGCCACTGCAATG
>FR890938.1:11299-14414 GCA_000436875.1 Oscillibacter sp. CAG:155
GTCCAGGGACAGCGCCAGCGCGCCCCGGACCTGGGGGTCCGCCAGCTGGTCCTGCTGACAGTTGAAGAAGATAGTATACACCCCCAGCTCCTGGATCAGGGAGGGGCTCTCCTCCTCCACCAGCTTGGTGAGCTGGTCATCCGTCACCTGGGCCACAAAGTCCACTTCTTTGTTCTCATACAGGCTCTGGGCCTCCTCCGGGGTATCGGCGTAGCGGAAGGTCAGCTCCGAGGGCCCGCTCTGGGTGCCGGAGTAAGTCTGCGCAGCCGTCAGCGTCAGTGCCTCGCCCGTCTCGCCGCTGACTTGGTAGGGACCGTTGGTCACAAGGCCGGAGAGATCTTCCCACCAAGGCTCCGCCGGCTCCTCTTCCGCCTGGTCTGATGCTTCCGCGGTTTTGGTCTGCCAGTTTTCGATTACGTCCTGCCGTACCGGCAGCGTGGCGGGGGCGGTACAGACCACCGTCAAAAACCAGTCGTATTTTCCATTGAGCTCCACCACCAGCGTGGAGTCGTTTTTCGCGCTGACCTTCAGTGCCGTCACATCTCCGGTGGAGCGGACGGTGTCATACCCTACCACCACCGACAAAAGACTTGCATAGGGAGAGTCGTTGGCTGGGTCTGCCAGCCGCTGCCAGGCGTACACAAAGTCCGACGCTGTCACCGCCTGTCCATCGCTCCACTTGGTGCCCCGGAGCTTGAAAGTACATGTCACCGTACCGTCTGTGTTCTCCTCCTGCTGCACGCTCTTGGCCACGCCGCTGGACGCCGTGGTACCGCCGGAGACGTCCACCGCCGTACGCATCAGGTTTTCATATAAATGCATCAGAATGGTCTGATCTACCGGGTCCGTGGCATAGATGGGGTCCAGCTCCTGAGGTGCGCTTCCCACGCACACCGACAGCTTCATCCCCTCTGCCGCCTCCTGACCGCAGCCGCTCAGCAGCCCCAGGCAACAGGCCAGCGCCAGCACCAAGCCGGCACAACGCTTCCAAATCTTCATAAAACCGCTCCTTTTGGGCGCAAAGAATCCGTGCCGCGGATGCGGCACCGGTTGTTTCCATAAGACAGCATTATATAGAATTTTTTCCGCCTTGTAAAGGAATGGCGTCAAAAAAGTAACAAATAATTACAAAAATTCAGGATTTGTTCATAACTTTCCGGATTCTGTTGAAAAAATCCCCGTCTGCCTTGGGCAGATGGGGATTTTCCTCATACTTCGGTCAAATGGCCGTTTTCGTCAAAGCGCACTTCCCGGATCTCGTTGCGGGTCTTTTGGGCGATGTCGTCGATCCGCATTTTGGAGGGGTAGTCCGCCACAAACGTCACCGCCACGCCCTGGCGTTTGGCCCGGCCGGTACGGCCGATGCGGTGAACGTAGTCCTGATTCTCGTCGGGCACGTCGCAGTTGAACACAATGTCCACATCGTCCACATCGATACCGCGGGCCGCCACATCGGTGGAAACGAACACGCGGAGCTTGCCCTGACGGAATCGCTCCATGACCTCCTCCCGCTTTTTCTGGGGGATATCGCCATGGATGCAGGCGGCGTCAATGCCCTGCATCTGCAAAAACTTGGTGATCCGTTCCGTGGACCCCTTGGTGTTGCAAAAGGCCATGCAGCGGTCAAAGCCGGTCTCCTCCAGAATCTTGGCGATGGCGTCTGCCTTGCCGTTGAAGGAGACCTCCATGCGGAACTGCTTGATGTCAGGCTTGTTCTGCTCGTCCTCCCGGACGGTGACCTCCACCGCATCCCGCTGGTAGACCCAGGCGATGTCCATGACCTCCCGGGAGATGGTGGCGGAGAAGAGGCCCAGGTTTTTGCGCTTGCTCATTTTGTCCAGCAGGCGGGTCACATCGTGGATGAAGCCCATGTCCAGCATCCGGTCCGCCTCATCCAGCACCACGGTCTGCACCGTGTCCACCCGGACGGTGCGGCGCTTCATGTGGTCACTGAGGCGCCCCGGGGTAGCCACCACGATCTGAGGCCGCT
This sequence comes from Oscillibacter sp. CAG:155, assembly GCA_000436875.1. Taxonomy (GTDB): domain Bacteria; phylum Bacillota; class Clostridia; order Oscillospirales; family Oscillospiraceae; genus Oscillibacter. The sequence goes on from FR890938.1 coordinate 13,290, forward strand.
TTTTCAGGGTGTCGATCTGCCGGCCGATGGGCTGCCCGCCGTAAAGGCACACGCTGCGCACACCGGGCTTGAAGGCCGCCAGGTCCCGGATCTCATCGGTGATCTGAATGGCCAGCTCCCGGGTAGGGGCCAGGATCACCGCCTGGACGCTTTCGTCCTCCGGGTCCACATGCTCCACAATAGGGATACCGTAGGCAAAGGTCTTGCCGGTGCCGGTGGGGGCCTTGGCAATCACGTCCTGCCAGTCCATCATGGGAGGGATACAGCCCGCCTGGACCGGCGTAGACACGGTGATGTTCCGCTTTTCAATCGCACGCATAATCTCCGGTGACAGTCCCAGGCTGTCAAACCGCACGCCTTCCGTATATTCCATCGTTCATTCCTCTTTTTCTCACGCGCCGTCACAAAACGGGCGAAACTATCCATATTAAATTGTATTATACCCGGAAACCGACCGCTTGTAAAGCGTTCTGACTGGATTCGGGAAGGGGACACACCGGGTATGGCGAGTAAAATGTTCCTTCATTTACCAGTTAGTCCAAAATTTTCCTGTTTTAGAGTAAATTTATTGTATAATTGTAGTAAAATTATGTATTTTGTATGCAAAAGTTGAAGATTTTATGCTAAATTAGTGTCTATTGATGCTATCTGTAACGACAGCAAATATTTGGCCATGGGAGGATCGAACCGTGAACGAGATGGACTATGTAAAAATCCTGCGTAACTTGCGGGAGGACGCCGATAAAACGCAAACGCAGATTGCTGCTGTTCTCGGGACCTCACAGACCATGTATGCCCGGTATGAGCGGGGCGCAAATGAGCTGCCCATCCATCATCTGATTACGCTGAGCAAATACTACGGTGTCAGTACCGACTATATTTTAGGGCTTTCCAAGGAACGGTAAGTGGCGAGGACAGAGTGTTCTGTCCCCGCTTTTTTCTGTGCAGAGCACACCGCCGGCTAAACACCCGCACCTTCTGTTCCGGTCCGGGCAGGCAAAGCGGCCCATCTTCCCCGCGGGAAGATGGGCCGCTCGTATATTGGTTTTTGAACTGCCGGCTGTTTCTCAGCGATGGGGCACATGCCAGATGTTATCCGCATACTCCGCCACAGCCCGATCGGCG
>FR890938.1:14516-17437 GCA_000436875.1 Oscillibacter sp. CAG:155
CTGCTCCGCCTCACAGTAGGCCTGGAAGTCCGCCAGCAGCAGATACTCGTCCGCGGGGCTCCCGCCGGCGCCGAAGAGCAGCCGCTGATACAGATCGTCGTAGCTCACGCCGTCCCGGAAACCGGTGCGCAGTGCATCCAGGCAACGGCGCAGCCGCTCATCCCGGCGGTAGAGCCGCTGCGGTACATAGCCCTCACGCTTGAGCTGCTCCACCTCGTCAGCCCGGAGGCCGAACAGGAACATATTCTCGTCGCCCAGCACCTGGTGCATCTCCACGTTAGCGCCGTCCAGCGTACCGACGGTCAGGGCGCCGTTCATCATGAACTTCATGTTGCCGGTGCCGCTGGCCTCCTTGCCGGCGGTGGAGATCTGCTGGCTGACCTCGCTGGCGGGCATCAGCTGCTCCGCCAGGGACACCCGGTAGTTCTCCAGGAACACCACCTGCAGCTTGCCCTTGCAGATGGGATCGTGGTCGATCTGATCGGCCAGGGAGTTGATGAGGCGGATGATCCGCTTGGCCACCGCATAGCCCGGCGCCGCCTTGGCGCCGAAGAGGAAGGTATGGGGCTGGGTGATGCAGTTGGGATCGTCCTGGAGCTTCTGGTAGAGTGCGATGATGTGCAGCACGTTCAGGAGCTGGCGCTTATACTCGTGGAGACGCTTGACCTGCACGTCGAAGATGGCGGTGGGGTCCAGCACCACGCCCTGGCTCTTTTTCGCGTAGGCGGCGAAGCGCTCCTTGTTGTCCTGCTTGATCTTGGCCAGGCGCTCCAGCACCGTCTTGTCGTCGGCGTAGGCGTCCAGCTTTTCCAGGGCCGTGGGATGGAGCAGATACTCGTCCCCGCCGGTGAGGTCCCGGATCAGGCTGTCCAGCTCCGGGTTGATCTCGCTGAGCCATCGGCGGTGGTCGATACCGTTGGTGACGTTCTGGAACTTCCAGGGCTCCATGGTGCAGGCGTTCTTGAAAACGTCCTTGCGCAGGATCTCGGAGTGGAGGGCGCTGACGCCGTTGACCGCCATACCGCCGGCCACGCACAGGTTCGCCATCCGGACCTCGCCACCCCAGATGATGGCCATTTTCTCCGTCTTCTGGGGATCGTGGAAGAAGTCCTCCACTTTCTTCTGCCAGCGGGCGGCGATCTCCTGGGTGATCTGCCAGATCCGGGGCAGGAAGTGCTCAAAGAGGTTCTGAGGCCAGCGCTCCAGCGCCTCCGCCAGCACCGTGTGGTTGGTGTAGGCCACAGACTGGGTGGTGATGTTCCACGCCTCATCCCAATCCATGCCGGCATCATCGATGAAGATCCGCATCAGCTCCGGGATCACCAGAGCAGGATGGGTGTCGTTGATCTGGATGACGTTCTTCTCGTGGAAGTTCTTCAGTGTGCCGTAGACCTCCAGGTGCTTGGCTGCGATGGACTGCACCGTGGCGGAGACGAAGAAGTACTGCTGCTTGAGCCGCAGGGACTTGCCCTCCAGGTGGTTATCCTCGGGATAGAGGACCTTGGCGATGGTCTCTGCCATTGCCTCCTCCTCGGCAGCCTTCAGATACTCGCCCCGGGAGAACAACGACATATCCAGCGGCTTGGTGGAACGGGCGTCCCACAGCCGCAGCACGTTCACATGGTCTGTACCGTAGCCGGCGATCTCCATGTCGCAGGGCACTGCCCGGACCACCGTAGCGTTCTCGTTGACCACATGCAGATGGCCGTCGTCCCAGAACTCCCGGATGGTGCCGCCGAAGCGGACCTCCTGGGCCTCCTCGGGCTTGGGGAGCAGCCAGGCGGAGCCCAGGCCCTTCCAGTCGTCGGGCAGCTCCACCTGCTGGCCCTCCACGATCTTCTGCTTGAAGATGCCCAGCTCATAGCAGATGGAATAGCCGGTGGCCGGGATCTCCAGCGTGGTCATGGAATCCAGATAGCAGGCAGCCAGACGGCCCAGACCGCCGTTGCCCAATGCTGCGTCCGGCTCCAGCTCGAAAATGTCCGCGGCCTTGAAGCCCATCTGCTCCAGTGCCTCCCGCAGCTGGGGCAGGATCTCCAGGTTGTAGGCGTTTTTCATCAGGCTGCGGCCCATCAAAAACTCCAAAGACAGGTAGTGTACCTGCTTTTTCTGTTCCCGGCGGGTCCTGGTGCGGGTCTCCACCTCCCGCAGGGCCATCACGTCCCGGATCACCAGGGCGCTGGCCTTCATCATCTCCTGATCGGTGGCTTCCTCAGGCCCCTTGCCGAAGTTGAGCATCAGCTTGGCGGTGAGGGCCTCTTTCAGTTTTTTTGTGGTAAATGCTGTCATGAACCTTCCTTACTCCGCTCACTTCTTCTCGTCAGAAGCTGCGGTCCCGTTCTTCGGGGTTGTCTCTTTCTTTACAGACGGTGCTTTGGCCGTCTTGGCTGATGTAGATTTGGACGCCGCAGGCTTCTTGGCCGTCTTGCGTCCGGTCGTCTTCCGGGCCGCCGGTTTCCGGGCAGGCTTCTTCGCCGCCGGAGCTTTTTCCGCCGCCGGTTCTTCGGCCTTGGCGGGAGCCTCTTCCTTCGCAGGCGCTTCGGCCTTGGCGGGGACGGCCGGGGCCTCCTGCTTCACAAGGGCCTTGGGCTGATCCGTGGGGATCTGCGTCAGCGCGGTGGGCTTTTCTTCCTTGGCCACCAGGGAACGGCCGGTGGTGACGATCCGGAGCGACTTTTCCTTGGCGTTCTGGGGCACGTCTGCCTTCGCAGGTTCGGCCTCGGCTTCCGGAGCGGGCTCTTCTGCCTTCTCCGGCTCTTCGGCAGGTGCGGACTCAGCGGGCTTCTCCGGCTCCGCAGCGGGGGCCGCTTCCTCCTTGGCAGGCGCTTCTGCCACGGGGGCAGGCTCCGTCACAGGCTCCTCCGCCGGAGCCGGTTCCTCCGGCGGGGGCGGCCTCCGGGCCCCCACCGCCCCGGGTGGGC
>FR890938.1:17452-23794 GCA_000436875.1 Oscillibacter sp. CAG:155
GGGCTCCGCAGACACGGGAGGCCAGGGCTGCCCGGTGATGTTGGAGTAGATATGCAGATACTCCCCGGCGCTGCGCTTCCAGCTGAAGTCGCTCTCCATGGCGCGGCCGCGCAGGCGGGCGAAGGCGTCGGGATAGTCCTTGTAAAGGTAAACCGCCTCCCGGATGACATAGAGCATGTCTCCGCTGGCGTAGTTTGCAAAGGTGAAGCCGTTGCCGGCGTCCCGCCAGGCCTCATAGGGCTGGACGGTATCCTTCAGTCCGCCGGTCTCCCGAACGATGGGCACCGTGCCGTAGCGCATGGCAATCATCTGGGAGAGGCCGCAGGGCTCGCTCTTGGAGGGCATCAGGAACAGATCGGCGCCGGCATAGATGGCCATGGACAGATCCTCATTGTAGTCCAGGCGCACCGCCATCCGGCCCGGGTACTGCTGGGCCGCCCAGCCAAAGAAGTCCTCATACTTCCGGTCGCCTTTTCCAAGAACCACCAGCTGCAGCGGGAGCTCCATCATATCATGAAGCACCTCGCAAATCAAGTCCAGCCCCTTGTGGGACACCAGGCGGCTGACGATAGCGACGATGGGGGTATAGGGCTCTTCCCGCAGGCCCATCATCCGCTGGAGGGCGGCCTTGTCAGTGCTCTTGCCGGCCATGTCGTCCTTGCTGTAATTGGCGGTGATGTGGGAATCCGTGGCCGGATCGTACCGCTTGAGGTCGATGCCGTTGAGGACGCCGGAGAGCTTGTAGCCACACTGGCGCATGACGTTTTCCAGCCGGTGGGCGAAGTAGGACATTTTCAGCTCGTTGGCATAGGTGGGAGAGACAGCATTCACCGCGTCGGCGCACAGGATGGCGCCCTTGAGCAGGTTCACGTCGCCGTCCATCAAAATGGTGCCGTCGTCCGCCCAGCCGTGGTCCAGGCCGAACAGATCGCCCAAGGTCTCCTTTCCATAGCGGCCCTGGTATTCAATATTATGGATGGTAAGGGTTGTTTTGATACTCCGGAACCGGTCCTCCCGGACGCCGTCGTCTTTGAGATAGATGGGCACCAGGGCGGTCTGCCAGTCGTTGCAGTGGATAACGTCGGGCCAGAACTTGAAGTGGCCCAGCATCCGCACCACGGCCCGGGAGAAGAAGCCGAACCGCTCTCCGTCGTCCATGTAGCCGTAGAGCTCCGGGCGGCGGAAGTATTGCTCGTTGTCCAGGAAGTACCACGTGACGCCCTCCCGCTCCAGGGAGAAGAGGCCGCAGTAGCTGTGCCGCCAAGCCAGGTCCACATAGTCGTAGCACTCAAATTTCAGCTGGTCACCGAAGCGCTCCTTCACCCGCTGATACAGCGGCAGCACCACGGCGATCTCCGCGCCCTCGGCCGCCAGCGCCGGCGGGAGGGAGCCCGCCACGTCCGCCAGCCCTCCGGTTTTGCAAAAGGGCACCGCTTCGCTGGTCGCATACAAAATTTTCATCCGTTTTGTTCTCCTTTCCATCGACGGAATCACTCCGCCGAAACCACACATGGGAATCCCCGTCCCTTCACGGCGGGAAAACGGCAAGGGGGAGTTTCCTCCCCCTTGCACGGCTTATACCACACTTCCCTTGGCCAATACGATGGGGTAGCTGGAGTGTCCCATCAGCGTCCGATCCGGCAGAACCTCCACGTTCTTATCCGCAATGATATAGGCAAGTTCCGCGTTGCGGCGGATCACTGTCTCCTTGAAGAGCACGCAGTTGCGGATCACCGCGCCCTCCTCTACGCGCACGCCGGGGAACAGGATGGAGTTTTCCACCTTGCCCTCGATGTAGCTGCCGTCTGCCACCAGGGAGTTGATGCAGGCGCCGTTGGGGCCGATGTAGGCCGAGGACTTGTCGGCGCCCTTGGCCCGGATGGGCCGCTCCGGGCAGAACAGCTCCGCCCGGATGTCGGGGTTGAGCAGCTGCATGCTGCGGTCGTAATACTCCTGGACAGAACGGATCTGGGCGGCAAAGCCGTTCCAGACATAGGCGTGGAGCCGGAGCTGGTCCTTGCGGGCCTGAAGCACGTCCCGCCGCCAGCTGAACTGATCGTGGACATAGCACTCGTCCACCAGATCCTTGAGCAGCTGGGTGGAGATGATGTAGGCCTCCAGTCCGCGATAGCCCCGGGGATTGTGGAGGTGGTAGAGCACATCCGTGACCCAGCCGCCGTGGTCCAGCTCGAAGTAGGTGCCGTTTTCGGTGGCGAAGCTGTCGTTGCCACAGACCACGGTGATGTCCGCCCCGGACTGGAGATGGGTCTCAAAGATCTCCGCCAGGGGCAGGTTCACCACCAGGTCGCCCTCCAGCAGCACTACGTAGTCCTGCCGGATGGTATCCAGGTAGCTGCGCACGCCGGCCAGGGCCTCCATCTTGCCCCGGAAGGCAGTCTCGCCCCATTTCTGCTTGTAGGCGAAGGGGGGCAGGATCTTCAATCCGCCCCGTTTGCGGGAGAGGTCCCAGTCCTTGCCGGTGCCCAAGTGGTCCAGCAGGCTCTGGTAATGGCCGTGGAGCACCACGCCCACGTCGGTCACGCCGGCATTGACCAAGTTGGACAAAGAGAAATCCACTGCCCGGTAGCGGCCGCCGAAGGGAATGGAAGATGCGGAGCGGATCTCACCCAGCTCCCGCAGATCGTTGCGCTTTTCATACGAAAAGATAATTCCGTGCATTCCTTTCATTTTCTGGATACCTCCTTGCCGTCACGGTCCAGCATGATGCCGGGCGCCACCGTCTGCCCTTCCGCCAGGACGCAGTTGGGCGCCAATACCGTCAGCCCCCAGGGCGCGGGTGCCGTGTTCTCCGGCGTACCGCCCACCCGGCAGTTGCGGCCGATGCGGCAGTTCTCGCCCAGGATGGCATACTCCACCACCGCACCGGGTTCCACCACTGCGCCGGGCAGCAGCACGGAGTAGCTTACCCGGGCGCCCTCGCCGATGTTGACCTGCGGGGAAAGGACGGAGTTTTCCACAATGCCCTCAATGTCGCTGCCGCGGTTGAATGCGCTGTGGAACACCCGGGATCTTGCCCCCAGGAAGGCCGGCGGCGCGTTGACGGACCTGGCATAAATGGGCCAGGACTCGTCCAGCAGATCCAGTCCGGACTCGGGAGAGAGCATATCCATATTGGCGTCCCACAAGGACTCCAGTGTGCCCACGTCCTTCCAGTAGCCGCTGAAGCGGTAGGGCGCCATGACCTCGCCCCTGCCCCGCCGGGTGACCTCGCCGTTGCCCAGCATGGCGGGGATCACGTTCTTGCCGAAGTCGTTTTCGGAGTTGGGATCGGCCTCGTCCTCCGTGAGGTACTTGCGCAGCGTCTGCCAGGTGAAAACGTAGATGCCCATAGAGGCCAGGTTGCTCTTGGGCTCCTTGGGCTTTTCGGCAAACTCTGTGATGAGGTCGTTTTCATCCACGCTCATGATGCCGAACCGGGGCGCCTCTTCCCATGGCACCTCCATGACGGAGATGGTGCATGCGGCGCCGGCGGCCTTGTGGCGCTCCACCATTCGGGAGTAGTCCATCTTGTAGATGTGGTCGCCGGAGAGGACCACCACGTAGTCCGGATCGTACAGGTCGATAAAGCCCATGTTCTGATAGATGGCGTTGGCGGTGCCCTTGTACCAGGTACCGCCCTTGCTGCCCATGTAGGGGGGCAGGATATGTACGCCGCCGGTGGAATTGTCCAGATCCCAGGGCACGCCGCTGCCGATGTAGCTGTTGAGCTCCAGCGGGCGGTACTGGGTCAGGACGCCCACGGTGTCAATGCCGGAATTGGTGCAGTTGGACAGGGGAAAGTCGATGATGCGATACTTGCCGCCAAATGCCACGGCGGGCTTGGCCATCTCGCCTGTGAGCACGTACAGGCGGCTTCCCTGGCCGCCTGCCAGCAGCATGGCGATACATTCTTTTTTCATGTCTTCTCCAGCTCCTTTGCCTCATTTGCCTCTTTTACACTTGCTTTGACTGTCTGAACCTCTTTTACCTGTTTTTTCTTCCGGGGCTTGGGGAGCGTCCCCTCGCCTCTGAGAAACACCGCGCCGAAGGCGGGGATCCGGATCGCCGCGGAGTATTCTTTTCCATGGGAGGGGATGGCCTCCACTGCCACCGCCTCCGTATCGCCGAAGCCGTCGCCGCCGTAGGCGGGATCGTCGGTGTTGAACACGGGCACATACCGTCTGTGAGGCGGCACACCCATCCGGTAATTCTCGTATGTATTGGGAGAGAAGTTGACGGCGCACATCAGGTCCCGTCCCTTCTTGTCCTTGCGCAGGAACACCACCACGTTGTTGTGGTTGTCATCGGGCACCAGCCACTCGAAGCCCTCCCAGCTGAAGTCGATCTCCCACAGGGCGGGTTCCTTCTTGTAGAAGGCGTTGATCTCCTTGAAGAAGCGGTGGACCTTCTGGTTGAGCTCCTGGTCCAGCAGATACCAGTCCAGCTGGCCGTCAGAGTCCCACTCGTGCCACTGGCCCAGCTCCGCGCCCATGAAGAGCAGCTTCTTGCCGGGATGGGCCAGGAGGTAGGCATAAAAGCCCCGCAGGCACCGGAGCTGATTTTCGTAGTCGCCGGGCATCTTCCCCACCACGGAGCCCTTCATGTGAACCACCTCGTCATGGGAGATGGGCAGCACATAGTTTTCCGAGAAGGCGTACATCATGGAGAAGGTGATGTCCCGGTGGTGGTCCTGCCGGAACCAGGGGTCCAGCTTGAGGTAGTGGCACATGTCGTTCATCCAGCCCATGTTCCACTTGAGGTTGAAGCCCAGGCCTCCCACCTCCGGCGGACGGGTCACCAGCGGCCACGCGGTGGACTCCTCCGCGATCATCAGCACGTTGGGATTGACGGAGAAGGCCATCTGGTTGAGCTCCCGGAGGAACTCGATGGCCTCCAGGTTCTCATGTCCGCCGTATTTATTGGGGGTCCAGGCACCGCCCTGACGGTCGTAATCCAGATACAGCATGGACGCCACTGCGTCCACCCGCAGTCCGTCGATGTGGTACTCCTCCAGCCAGAACCGGGCGGAGGAGAGAAGGAAGCTCTTGACCTCGGGCCGGCCGTAGTCAAAGACCCGGGTGCCCCAGGCGGCATGCTCCCGCTTGTTGGGATCGCTGTACTCGTAGCAGCAGGTGCCGTCAAACTCGTAGAGGCCCTGCTCGTCCTTGCAGAAGTGGGCAGGGACCCAGTCCAGCAGCACGGCGATGCCGTTTTTGTGCATGTGGTTGACAAACCACATAAAATCCTTGGGGGTGCCGAACCGGGACGTGGGGGCGAAGTAGCCGGTGCACTGATACCCCCAGGAGTCATCCAGGGGGTGCTCCGTCACCGGCAGCAGCTCGATGGCGGTGTAACCCATGTCCTTCACGTAGGCCGCCAGGTCCTTTGCCAGGTCCTTGTAGTCGATGAAATCCCCGTTGTCCCGCTTTTTCCAGGAGCTCAGATGAACTTCGTAGATATTGAGCGGAGAGTCGTACACCGGATGCTTGGCCTGCTGGTCCCGGAACTTCTCGTCGCTCCAGCGGAAACCGGTGAGATCATACAGTTTGCTGGCGGTGGCAGGCCGGGTCTCCGTATGGAACCCATAGGGGTCGGCCTTGAAGTGTACGGTGCCGTCCGCACCCTCCACCGCATACTTATAGGAGGTATATACCTTCAGGTCCGGGACAAAGCCCTCCCAGACCTCTCCGTTTTTCCGCAGCCGGGCGGCGCTGCGGTTCCAGTCATTGAAATCTCCCACCACGGAGACCGCCTTGGCGTGGGGCGCCCACACCCGAAATTCCCATCCGGTCTTGCCGCGCTTTTCCGCCGGATGGGCGCCAAACCATTTCCATCCGTCTGTCAATGTCCCCGCGTGAAAACGGGCAGACTGTTCCTTTTTAGCCATGTATCAGCAGCTCCTTTTCCCCGGTCCGCTCCCATTGGGGCACACAGCGGGGGGCTTGAAATCCCTCCGGGTTTCTTTGGTATTTTGCTCATGGATGTATGACAATTTTATTATACTTCTTGTGAAAAATACCGTCAAGAACAGTCCTGTCGAAAAAGGCTGCGGAACTTTCGTCGTTTTCCCCAGTTTGTTTTGCATTTTACCAAGATTTTTCCAGTTCTTTTGTAAAAAAACGCCAGATTTTACGTGGATTTTCTTCAAAAATAACTTCCAGACATATCCAGCCCGCCGTCGGCATAGCGAGGAAAAATTTGCGGATAATACCATCTGTCGGCACGTCATTCCCCCAGACCGCAAAATCTGGGCAGCCATGTAACCGGACGCCGGGCGTCCGATCCTGAAAGTTGGAGGTAATTCGTTTGAAAGCAACTGGAATCGTGCGGCGGATCGACGAT
>FR890939.1:0-1374 GCA_000436875.1 Oscillibacter sp. CAG:155
GTCCAGGACTATCAGATCTGGCGGACGCAGCTGAGCGTCGCAGGCACCAGCCTGAAGCCCGGAAACAAGGTGACGCTGGCGGCGGACGGCCTGCAGGTCACCGCCACAACAGAAAGCGGTGTGGCCGTCATCGTGGCGCTGGAGGGCACCGCAGTGGGCGACAGCGTCCGTGTGAGATTCTGACCGGGAGGGGAGCGGGACTCCCCCTGAAATTCAAAGAAAGGAGAAGCAAGGATCTGTTCCCCTGAAGCCTCCGGACAGGGGCGGGGGAGCAGCATTTGCAACGACGATATGGCATATTGTACCGTGTCCATCGGCTCCGGCCTGGTGGACAGCCTTTACGGCAAAAGTCAGTTTCCCATCAAGAGCTATCTGGAAAAGCGGGGTGAGGCCTTTGAGCAGCGCTCCATTCTGAAAAAGCTCTTCCGCATGGAGAACTCCAAGCACTGGGCGGAACAGTACACCGGCGAGACCGCGGCGGACGACTTTGAGCCCGTGGGCGAGGGCGGTAATTACCCCAACACCGGTTTTGAGGAGGGATTCCCCAAGGCCATCATCAACGAAACCTGGAAGAGCCAGTTCGCCATCACCCAGGAGCTGGTGGAGGACGGCCGCATCGGCACCATGAAGAACCGGGCCAACAAGCTCATCACCAGCTACAACCGGACCCGGGAGAAGTTCGGCCGGTACCTGTACGCCGGCGGACTCTACGGCACCACCGTCAAGGTGGGTGCCAAGACCTTTGACTGTGCCGGCGCCGACAAGCTGGCCCTCTTCTCCAAGAGCCATCCGGGCAAGGTGGACAAAAAGACCCAGTCCAACCTGTTTGCCGGAGAACTGACGGCGGACAATCTGGGCCGCATGGAGGAGAAGATGCAGAACCTCAAGGGCGATAACGGAGAGCTGCTGAGCATCGCCCCGGACACCATCTGGATTCCCAACGACGCCGGCCTGAAACAGGCGGCCTTTGCGGCGGCTGGGTCCGACAAGACCCCCGAGGACAACACCAACGCCTTCAACTACCAGGTGGGACGCTGGAACATCCTGGTGGACCCGTATCTCACCTGGGTGCTGCAGATCCTGGGCAAGACCGACAAGCCCTGGTTCCTGCTGGACAGCGCCGCCATCCAGGAAAACGACGGCCCTATCTTCCAGGACCGGGTGAAGCTGAACGTCCGTTCGGTGCTGGACGACAACAATGACAACAACCTCTGGAAGGGCCGGGCCCGCTTCGGCGCAGGCTTTGCCGATTGGCGCTTTGTGTCTGCCGGCGGCATGAGCGGCGGCACCGAGCTGACCTGAGGGGGAAGCGTCCGGGATATCCGCCCGGGGGCTTCTGGAAAGGAGGTATGCGTATGACCTGGGGCGGAGTGA
>FR890939.1:1389-5520 GCA_000436875.1 Oscillibacter sp. CAG:155
CGAAGTGAAACTGGCGGCGCTGCAGCGCATTTTCTCCAATGACGGCGCTGCGCTGAACAAGGACGACAGCAACGAAGAATACCTCAACGCCATGCCCGCGGTGGCCAATGAAGCACTGACCATCCTCACCGGTGTGGGGGTCCCGCTGCTGGGCAGGCTGAACGTGGCAGTGACGCCGGACGTTGTGGAGCCGGAGAAGGACGGGGACACGCTGCGGATTCCGGTGACCTCCGGCGGTGTGGCCCGCATCGACATGCGGGAGACCGCCGAACGTTACCGGGCTCTGGTGTCCGGTGAGATCTACCGGGAGACGGAGCAGGAGGGATATGGCCCGACGGACTCCTGGAGCGTGGAGGGGACGGACACGCTGGTTCTTCCGGTGGGAGAGGCGGCGGTCTATACCGTCTACTACCAGGCCTATGCCCCGGTGATCTCCGCCTCCACACCGGACGGCACGGATCTGGGCGTTCCCCGGGAGGTGGCGGAGCTGGTGCCGCTGTACATCGGCGCAGAGCTCTACCGCGAGGATGACATCCAGATGAGCACCCAGATGCTCAACGAGTTTGAGGCGGGACTCTCCCGGCTCCAGACGGCGTCGGCGGCCCGTCCCGCCGGAGGCAGCGGAAGCGTCAAAAACACCAGCGGCTGGTGGAATTGACCGAAGCGCCGCCTGCGGCGGATAAAGCGAGGTCAATTCGAGGAAAGCGCCGAAGCGCTGCCAGTGGCAGAATAAGCGAGGGGCTTTCGAGGCAGGGCCCCGGTTGGCTGGCCCGAAAGGGACAGGGAACCGGATGGCCCAACGGTGAGCAGAGTGCCCCGGCTGGCACGACGGTGGAACAGCTTTTCAAAGGAGGCGAGCAGTTTGGCGCAGTTTTCGATCCCGGCGGCGGAGCCCAAGTATTCCGCCACAATTGAGTATTTCCGGGGGATTGACCTTCTGAACAGCCCCTCCAATGTGGACGAGAGCCGCTCTCCAGCGGCGCCCAACATGATCCGGGACCAGGTGGGCAAGGTGCGCAAGCGGATGGGCTATACCACCAGAGCCACCGCACCCAACGGCGGAAGGATCAACGGCGTCCACTTTCTGAACGGGGAGCGGCTGATCCATGCGGGAACCAAGCTCTATAAACTCGCCGGGACGGAGTGGACAGAGTTGGCAGACGGCATGGCGGACGCACGCTCCAAGAGCTTTTCCTTCGACGGAAAACTCTATCTTCTGGACGGAAATACCTACCGGGTGTACGACGGCACAGCGGTCAAGGCGGTGAGTGAGGAGGCCTATGTGCCCACCATCATCATCAGCCGCAGCCCGGATGGCGGCGGCACCACTTATGAGGCACTTAATCTTCTGGGGCTTGCCTGGAAGGAGTCTTTCCTGGGAAAAGCCGATGTAAAGGAGTATCAGCTTACAACTATTGAGTTGGGAGAAGAAGCGGTAAAAGCTGAGATCCTGGGAGAGGACGGTGAGTGGTCGGAAAAGACCGAGGGGACAGACTTCACCGTGGACCGGGAGAAGGGCCTGGTGACGTTCCATACAGCCCCCGGAGAGTCACCGGTCAAGGGGCAGGACAACGTCCGTATCACTGCCAGCAAAGCCCGGGAGGGATATGCCGACAAGATCAACAAGTGCCGGATCTTCGCCGTGTATGGTGTGGGGGGCGCGGAGGACCGGGTCTTCCTCTCCGGGAACCCCGACGAGCCGGGGCAGGACTGGTACTCCGGTTTTGAGGACCCCACCTATTTCCCGGATACCGCCTATACCAAAGTAAGCCGGGACGGCAGTGCCGTGGTGGGCTATGCCATTCTGGGCAATACGCTGGCCACTTTTCTGCAGGGAAAAGGAGTGGGCCGCAACGCTGTTGTTCGTACCGGCAGTCTGGATGCAGATGGGGAGGCCCTGTTCCGGGTGACCAATACGCTGCTGGGAGAGGCGCCGGTGGCGCCGTTCTCCTTCGCCTACATCGGTAAGGAGCCGCTGTTTCTCACGGAGCGGGGCATCTACGCCATTACGGCGGAGGAGCTGACCGGGGAGAAATATACCCAGGAGCGGAGCTACCTCATCTCCTCGGCGCTGATGGAGCTGGCCGGAAAGGCGGACGCCGCTGCGTCTATCTACCGGGATTTTTACGTGCTTTCCATCGGCGGGGACCTCTATCTGCTGGATGGCCAGCAGCGGACCTATGAGAAAAACAGCCCGTACAGCTCCTATCAGTACGAGGCCTATTACTGGCCCGGCATCGGCGCCCGGCTCACCTGGACAGAGGACGGCGTCCTGTGGTTTGGAACGGAGGACGGAAAGCTGAAGGAGTTTGCCCACAACGTGGACGATCCGGAGAGCTACAACGACGACGGGCAGGCTATCGACGCCTACTGGGAGACCAGCGACTTTGACGGGAAGACCTTCTTCAAGAACAAGACCTTCACCGCCGTGTCCGTCCGGTTGGCGGCGGCGGTGCTCACCGGCGTGAAGATCTACGCCCAGCGGCGGGGGATCTGGAATCTGGTCTATGATGCCAAGGAGCGGGCCCGATATTTTGACTGGAGCTATATCGATTTTTCCAAGTTCGTCTTTTCCTCGGACCGGACGCCACGAACCCTCAGCGGGAAGGTCAAGATCAAGAAGGTGGACAAGACCCGGTTCCGCCTGCAGAACAAAGAAAAAAACGAGCCCTTCGGTATTTACGCCTTCGGCGTGGAGTGGAAGGAGCCGGGCAGCAACTATAAGCGTTAGGAGGGGATGCCATGAGCGATTTGCAGAAGATCACAGAAGAGCAGATGAATGCGGTGGGCGTATGTTCCGCACCGGACGTTCTCAGCGGGTCCACGTCTGAGAACAAGGCCGTATTCGACAAGATGGTCCGGCAGCTGGTGGCGCCCGCCTATAATGCGGCGGTGGATGCCATCAATGCCATCAATCAGACAGAGAGTGGTATCCAGGCCGCAGAAGAGCAGCGCAGTCAGGCAGAAGCAGCACGGAGTGACGCGGAACAAAGCCGGGCGGAGGCAGAAGCGGCCAGAGCGGCGGCAGAGCTTGCGAGAGCAGCAGCGGAGGCGGCCCGGCAACTGGCGGAAACGGCGCGGGAGGACCTGGAAACCGGATATGTTTCCCAGGCCCGGGAAGCGGCGGAGGCGGCCCGAAAATCAGCGGAAGATGCAGCGGCGATTGCCGGCGGTGATTTTGCGACTAAGGTAAAAGGCGCCGTGGAAGGCAATCTGGCTTCGCTGGATCAGAGCGGGAACCTGAAGGACAGCGGAAAGAGGCCGGATGCTTTCGCAGACAAAGAGCATTCCCACCAAAAGGAGGACATTCAGAATTTTAACCACGCCTCCACCCACCGCACCGGCGGCGGGGATGCGCTCACACCAAGCGACATTGGAGCGTGTACGGCACCGGTGGCGGTGTCCGTGACGCTGACGGTCTCCGGGTGGAGCTCTGCGTCCGGCTGCTGGACCCAGACAGTGGCATGCACCGGGCTTTTGACCACCGACAACCAGAGCACGGTGATGGTGCTGCCGGGCGGCAGCAGTGACGCTGATGCCCGTATCCTGATCGATGAGGCGTATGCGGCGGTTGCGGGGCCTGGCGGGAAGTTCGAGTGCAGTTCTGACGGCCAGCTGACTGCCACCGGACCCAAGGGAGGCGACAAGCCCACCGTGAACCTGCCGCTGATCGTATGCATTGCGAGGTGAGGAGCATATGAGTGAACTGGGAAGATGTGTCCTGGCAGTCCAGAATAAGAACATGGCCCGGCGGGGGAGATTTGGTGTTTATTTCGATTCTCGTGGTAATGTCAGCGCTACCACAGTGGATGTGGGAATGGATTTTACGCACCTGTACATTCTGGCGGAGGCACCGCAGAATCCATTTTATGACACTGCCTATGCGTACATCAATGGAGCCTCTTATCAATTGGCAGCGGACAATAATGCCAAAGAATGGGCAACCAGCAGCTATATAGCGACGATCCTCAGCGTCAGTGGGCGGAAGTTCACCTTTAAACCGAATTATAACAAGGAGGGCGAGTACCGATATTACCTGTACTTTGCATGGTAAATCAAACATTGAGGAGCGGTCATTACATGAAAATTATTACCAACGGCGAGGAGATCACCGTGGCAGGAACCCCGGTC
>FR890939.1:5534-19503 GCA_000436875.1 Oscillibacter sp. CAG:155
AACCCCCGGGCATCACAGGGGGGGGAGTGCGTTATCCGCTGGCATCGGTACCGCCGGCTATCGGTGAGACGGTTCGGCTGGAGACTGACACGGGGATGCACCTGCGGACGGACACGGTGTCAGACTGGCTGCGGGCCTATCTGGATGGCACAGTGCTGGTGCTGACCAACGAACCGGCTCCGGAGCCGGCGGAACCGGATCTGGAGGCACTGCGGGCAGCGAAGGAAGATGAGCTCTCTGATGCCTGTCACGATGCCATTACAGCAGGGACAGACGTGCAGACCAATCAGGGCATGGAGCACTTTGATTTGACGGAAACAGATCAGATCAACCTGACCACGGCGTTGGGTTCGGTGGACGCCGGCGCAACTGAGTATCCGTATCACTCCAAGAGATGCCTCTGCCGTATGTTTTCCGCAGATGAAATCCGGGCGGTTTCGCAGGCTGCCGTGGCCCACGTATTATACCACCGAACCCTCTGCAATCATCTGTTGACGTGGGTCCGCCGGACAGAGACGGCGGAAGAGCTGGAACGCATCACTTACACGGCAGACGGCATGCCGGAAGATCTGGCGGCCAATATGACGCAGATCCTGGCGGCCGCCGGGGAGGTGTCCGCATGAGCGGGGCGGGGCAGAGGGTCCTCTCCATGCTCCTCTGGAGCTGGGGAGGGACGGTGTATTTTCTCCTGGAGGTGGCATTCAAAAGCGTAACCCACGAACCGGAGCGAATCAGCTGGACCATGCTGGTGCTAGCCATGCTGCTGACGGTCCCGGTGGAGCGGTGCGGCGAGCAGCTGCCCTGGGAGGTGCCGCTTATCTGGCAGGCTCTGGTCTGTGCCGCCCTGGCAACGGCTGCGGAATTTGCGGCAGGGCTGATACTGAATGTCTGGCTGGGCCTGGGGATCTGGGATTACAGCCACATGTGGGGAAATATCCTGGGCCAGATTTGTCCCCAGTTTTTCCTGGTGTGGTGGGTGCTGTGTCTGGTATTTATCCCCATGTTTGACTGGCTCAGATGGGCCGTAACGGGCGGGCGAAAACCTACATACAAACTGATATGATCCGGCAGAGCCGGGGAAGGAGAACGACATGGACGATAAAATGACGCTGTTGCTGGGAATCAAGGCGGGGATCGCGGCGGTGGCGGCGACGCTGACCGCTGTGTGGGGATGGTTCGGCTGGCTGGTGGTGGCCTGGGTGCTGCTGATGCTCTCGGACTGGCTGATCGGCAGCGCCGCAGCGGCCAAAGAAGGCCGCTGGGCCAGCTCCAAGATGCGGGAGGGTGCCTGGCACAAGGGCGGGATGATCCTGGTGGTGTGCATCGCCCTGGTGGCGGATTGGCTCATCGGGACCATTATTGACCACGTGCCCGGCATCACGCTGCCGTTTACCTATTCGGTGCTGCTGGCGCCGCTGGTGATCGTGTGGTACATCATCGGGGAGCTGGGGAGCCTGGCGGAGCACGCCGTGACCTTCGGCGCGCCGGTGCCTGCCTGGCTGGTGAACATCCTGGAGATCAGCAAGAACGCGGTGGACACCGCCGGGGAGAAGATCACCGGCGGGGAAGAGACGTCCGGATCTGCCGGAGACGGCAGCGGAGATACAACTACGAAAGACTGAAAGGAGTAGTACATCATGAATCTGAAGCAGTATGCGTATGACATGAGAGTCTTGAGCGTGGAGGACCAGCGGCGGGGCAACCCCTCCGGCATCGAAATGGGCTGGGAGCTGTTCCGGCAGGGCTGCATCAACGGCGCAGAGCCCCTGGATGGCTTTGACTCCGGCGTGGACTGGAAGACCGCACAGAACGAGTGGAACGCCACTATGGACACCCAGGCCAAGCGGGAAGCGGCCATTGCTGAGCTGCGGGCCCAGGAGGCCGCCTTTGAGGAGGAGCTGGACGCCGCTTTCCAGGCGGGAGACCGGGCGCAGTTTGACGCCATCATGGCCTGGCCCCGTCACAGCGGGGAGGACCAGGAAGCCGAACCGGCGGAATAAGGCAAAGGCGCGGCCCCAGGGCCGCGCCTTTTTCAAAAAGGAGGATGTGCATGGTACATATCGAACGGACGCCCCTCTCCGCCATCCGGCGGGCGGCGGTGTATGTGAACAGCGGAAAGAAATCACTTTCTGAGATCGTGGCGGAGCAGCAGCCGGACATTGCCATGACGGCGGCATTTTACGACCCGGGCCGCTGGAAGCCTGTCTGCCCGGTAAAAGCAGACGGGAAGGTGCTTTTTGCGGACCCGGAGTACAACTACTGGGCCATCGCTTGGGACACCGGTCCCGACGCAGCGGAGGTTCTGGTACCGCCCGGTGGAAGCTGTGCCCGGACCAACTATGTGGCAAACTGCCTGCTGGTGCGAGAGGGCAAGCCCCAGCCCAAGCTCTATTACGGGGCAGATGTGAGCGGCCGTCGGGGTCGGGTGGCCGTGGGCCTCACGGACACGGAGTGGATCACCTACGGCGCCACAGACGGCTCCAGCGGCGCCTGTACGCCGGAGGAGCTGCGGGACTATATGGCCCGGCAAGGGTGCCGGTTCGCCGTCATGATGGACGGGGGCGGAAAGGTCAATGTGTATGTGAAAGCAGCGGGTGTGATGATGGAGGGCCGGGACCCCTCCAACACGCTGATCCTGCTGTGGCTGAATCATGAGGAGGAAAAGCCTGTGAGCGAGAAGAAGACCGTGGTGCTGGACGCCGGACACGACGCCGGGAATCTGGCCAACAAGAGCCCGGACGGCACCTATTATGAACATGAATTTGCCCTGGACATGGCAAAGCGTATCCGGGCCCATCTGGAGCGCTGCGGCGTGGCGGTGACGGAGACCCGGCCGGACGGCGGGGCGGTGAGCTTGGCCCAGCGGTGCGCCATCGCCAACGGCATCCCGGGGCTGGACCTGTTTGTCTCCCTGCACTCCAACGCGGCCGGCGGCAGCGGGTGGTCCAGCGCCAAGGGGTGGAGCTGCTATCTCTATGGCTCCGGCGGTGAGCGGGAGAAGGCAGCCAACGCCATTTTGGCAGAGGTGCGTGCCGCCGGCGTGACGGTGCGGTCTGCGCCCATCGTGTACGACCCGGCGCTGTATGTACTCAAGCACACCACCGCCCCGGCGGTGCTCATTGAGCACGGCTTCCACACCAATCAGGAGGACGTGGCAAACCTGAAAGACGGTGCCTGGAGAGCCGCTGTGGCCGCTGCCGAGGCCCGGGGCATCGTGGCATATCTGGGCCTTGCCTGGGTGCCGGAGGAGCCGCAGAAAGCCCCTGCGGAACCGGCTGAGCCTACGGAAGCGGAGCTGGCGGAGGCCTGGGTGCAGTCTGCCGGTGTTATGGCAGGCTATGATGATGGGGAGATGCACCTGGATGATCCCGTGACCCGTCGGCAGCTGATGCTGGTGGCGTATCGCCTGGCCAAGCTGGCGGGGCTGGTGTGAGAAAGGAGTAAATATGGCCAATTTCAATGACCTGGTCAAAGAACATGGTTCTGTTTCAGCGGCGCTGAAGGCGCAGGGGTACAGTGAAGGCTCTAACGGGAGTTGGTCCAAGGGCAGTGGGACTGGAAGCCAAAACTCCTCCGGGAGTTCCGAAAGAAGTTCCAAGGGGGGCTCCGGCGGAAGTGGTTCTTCCAAGGGAACTTCCGGGTACTATAATCCCAATACGGATTACTCGCTGGCCATCAAGAATGCCCAGAACAATGGTGCAAGTCAGAGCTACATCAGCCAGCTCCAGCAGGAGCGGCAGAACAAGATCGACGCCATGTACGGCGGCAGTGATCCCTACAAGGGAAGCAGCGATATCATGGGCAGCGGGTCCAGCAGCGGAAGCACGGGGACTTCCCATGGAAACTATGGGGGCGTGAGCCAGAGCATCAACTATCAGGCGCTCATCAACCAGGCGGTGGCAAAGGGAGATTACACGTCTGCCGCCATCTATGAGCAGATGCGCAACCAGAAGATCTCTTCGCCGGATTACAAGGGCAGTCAGTCCACCACGGACTACTATTCCCAGTACCTTCCGGAAAACCAGCAGATGCCCCAGTTTGAGGTCCCCAGTTTTGAGGAGTTCCTGGCACAGATGGGATATGACCAGTACACAGATGCCACACAGCAGCGTATCCAGGCGGCGGTCCAGCAGGCCGTAAACAACTACAACGCCCAGATCGAGCAGACCAACAAGGACTCCGACGAGCTGGCCCGGCAGGCCTATGTTGCCAAGATGCTGGGGCAGAAGAATCTGGATCAGCAGCTCAGCGCGGCCGGATATGCCGGAGGCATGGCGGACAGCCAGCGCATTGAGACAGAGACCAACTACGAAAACAACCTGCAGGACATTGAAAACCAGCGCCAGCAGGTGATTGTGGAACTGCAGCGGGCCATCCGGGATGCACAGCTCACCGGTGATCTGCAGGCGGCTCAGGAGCTGCAGGCCTATCTCCAGTCCATGCAGTCCAACTGGCTCAATTATGTGCAGAATCAGCAGCAGATGCAGAACACCAACTACTGGAACCAGCAGCAGATGCAGGCCAGTCAGCAGCAGATCAACGCCGAACAGCAGAATACGGCCTACAACCGGGCGCTGCAGCTGCTGGGCATGGGTATCATGCCGGGAACAGATCTGCTCTCCCAGGCAAATCTCAGCCAGCAGGAGGCGGAGGCGATCCGCAGCAGTGTTTTGGCGGAGATGAGCGGAACACCGGCGGTAGCCTCTTCCGCTGCCCGGACTGCGTCCACCCGATCTTCCCGGTCTTCCCGGTCCGCCGGAGGGTATGACAACGGTTCACTCACCGCTGACCAGGTACGCCAGATGCAGCAGGCCTTGGGGGTAACGGCGGACGGGATGTGGGGCAATGATTCCAGAAATGCCGCCGGAGGCCTGACGGCGGACGAGGCCTGGGCAGCCATGCAGGGAAACCGCCAGCTGTCTGTCAAGCAGTCGAATCTGCCGTCGTATGATACCATCCTGCAGAACTCGGGCGCCGGCGCTTATGGCCCGGCTTACGGCATGACCCTCAGCGCGGTGCAGGCCATGGTGAATCAGAATGCCACCAAGCAGCGGGTCGAGGAATATTTGCTGGAGCAGGTGGACGCAGGAAAGATCAACGAGCTGGGCGTGGCCACCATTTTGCAGGCACTGGGCATCGAGCAGGGATAAGGAGGAAGCCATGGCGAGTGTGAGTGAAGAATTGCGGAAACGGGTTTACGGCACGGCATCACCAAACCAGGACCAGATCCAGGCGGTGCGGAAGAAGGCGTACACGCTTGTTCCGGCCCCGGCGGCTTCAACGCCGGCCAAGCAGAAAAAGACGTCTTCGGCAGCGAGCGGGAGCTCCGGGAAGAATACCGGCATAATCGGAAGCATTCTGCATGCGCTTCGAGATCCCTCTACCAACGGCGAAGTAGTGGACAGCACCACCGGCCAGGTGATTTCCGTGGACAAGCCCTCCGCCCTGAGCGGGACCGTAAAGGGTGCGGCAAAGCAGACTGCATCTGCCTGGACGGGGCTGGGGCGGCTTGCCGCTTCGGGGCTGTCCGCACTCAACGATTCCGCCAGCTCCAACCGTAGGCGCTCCGTGCAGGAGACGGAAAACGCGGAGCATTACCGGCAGATGCTGACCCGTGGGACTATGGACGACGGAACAGTGATCGATGAGGCGGCCCGCAAGCGGCTGGAGCAGCTGGCAAAGCGGGCGGAACAGTCTTCCGGCATCTATCGGGATGCCATGGAGCAGGAGACCAAAAATATTGACAGCGTAGGAAAGAAACTCTCCGGCCTTTCGGATCGGCTGGGAGAATCTGCGGAGCGGGACATTGCCCAGGCCAAGGAGGGGCTGGGAAAGGCCGGACAGTTTGCCGTAGATCTTGGTGTGGCGGGGACACAGATGGCGGGAGACGCACTGCTGGCGGCGCTTACCGGCGGCAGCGCCCTGCCCTTTGTGGCGGCCCGGTCCGCCGGTGCAGCGGCACAGGAGGCGGAGAAGTCCGGGGCATCCTTCGGTCGCCAGCTGGCCTATGCAGTTGGCAGCGGCGCGCTCTCCGCGGCAACAGAAAAGCTCTCCAACGTGGCCGCGCCCTTCCGGAAGATGTTCGGCGCAGGTGTACTGGATCAAGCCATGGAAAAAGCAGCAGGGAAGCTGGGGCAGACAGCTGCGGGAAAGATCGCACTCTCAGCGCTGGGAGAGGGGGGCGAGGAGATCGCAGAGGATGTGCTGCAGCCGTTGCTGCAGCGGATCACCTACGACAAGACGGCGCTTTCCCAATATCAGGACCCGGAGTACCTGGCGAATACGCTTTACGATGGCTTGATCGGCGCAGTGATGGGCGGTCTTGGCGGCGGAGTGGACGTGGCCATGAGCCGCGGACTGTCCGGAGAAGATCTTCAGTCCCGGGAAACGTGGGACGATCCTTCCGATTATGACATCACGCCCCGGCTGGATGCTGGACTCCCGCAGCAGAAAACCGCCGCCCCCAGAGGGGAGGCGGCGGTGAATGAGAACGGACTGACGGCATTGACGGAGCAGGAGCGGGTCAACCTCTCCTCAGGAGCGAAAAACAAGATCGTATCCACCTTCCAGGAGGCTGTGGACTTCGTAAAAAACGCCCTGGCCAACAAGCAGAATGTGGACCGGGCATATCTGGGAAAGGTGCCGGATGCCGTTGCGAGGAAGGTTCTGGCGGACACGGGACTGAATATCAGCGGATACACTGCTGTCATCCATGGCGATTCCGTGCGTCACATGTTCAAGAACCATGGAGACGCCCAGGCAGAAGCTGCAAGAGGACAAGTGGCGCTGACGCCTGAGACGGCCGCCAATATTCCGCAGGTGCTTTCCTCTCCGGATCGCGTTTCCCTTTCCGGCAACACAGATGCCAGAGGTCTTCCGACGCTGCTGTTTGAAAAGCGGATCGGAGACTACTACATCACGGCGCAAGCCGTGGCGGACGGAACGCATTCCCTCCAGACAGATACCCTGTACATCAGAAAGAAGGGCCCGCAAGATACGGTGTCCAATACCAGCGATACCGCCGGCCCTGAACACAACGTCCGAAACGTCCCGCCGCAAGGTCCTTCTTCTTATAATTCTATTATATCTTCTGGGTCGGATTCCGTCAAGAATCCGCGGCCCACCCGAGGCAGCGGTGCACTGGATGCTCTGGGCGTCCATGTACAGGGAGATCTGGGGGAGTATACTGGCGCTCAGTTACTTCGGGGACGGGAGGAGGGACGAAAGCGCACCGTGAAAGCCCGGCAGGAAGCGGAACGGCGGCTGAACCCCACCCGGGGTGAAAAGACCTTCGCAAAAGGAATCGCCGAGGGGGATTACACGGCGGCGGACATCCCGGCCTCCATGCACCGGGCGGTGGTGGAGGAGCTGGCTGACTATTACATGGCGGAGAACAGCTTCAAGGCTGTGGACGGAGTCAAACTGCGGGGACAGGCGATCCGGGAGGAAACCGAACAGCTGGCCCGGGATCTGCTGAAGGACGACGACAATGCCAGGATGATCTCCATGCTGCGCATGAACGAGATGACACCGGAGCGGGCCATGCGGAAGATCTTCGGGGATGAGCTGGGGGAGACGATCAACCGGACTTATATCTATCCGGTCCAGCAGAACGAGGCGGAGAAGCTCCGCTTTACCAACCGGATGCTGGATGCTGTACGGACCTTCCGGGACAGCACAGGGCGGGAAAGCCCCCTGACCCGTCAGGAGCGCTCCGTCGTTCAGCAGATGCTGGAGGACCGTTTTGTAGGTGAGACCGTGGCCTCCATGGAGATGGCTGAGAGCATCCGCAATGCGGCGGAGAATTTGAAAAACGGAAAGGACGCCGCAGACACGGCCAAAGAGCTCCACCTGGACCGGGAGGACATGGATCTGGCCCAGCGGCTCTCCCGCTGGATGCAGAACCAGGAGCTTTTGGATTCCGGGGCGATGGACCGGGTGAAGATCCAAAATGCCGTGGACACCTATGGAAAACAGTACGATCTCTTTTATGATGCCATCAATGACTTTCTCACCGCCCACGGATACAGCACCATCGGATTCATCAAGGGCTATGCGCCCCACATGCAGGGAGAGGACACCCAGAATAAACTCCTGTCCGCCCTGCGGTCCATGGGTGTGAACACAGATGCTATGGTGCTTCCCACCTCGATCTCCGGCCTTACGGCCAGTTACAAGCCGGGGAAGCGGTGGAACCCATATTTCCAGTCCCGGAGGGGAACCAGTACGGACTATGACGCGGCGGCGGGCTATGAGTCCTATGTCGGGTATCTGGCGGACATTCTTTACCATACCGACGACATCGCAAGGCTCCGGGGGCTGTCCCGTTATCTGCGTAAGACCTATGGACCGGAGGAGATCTCCGACGCCATCGATCATGCAGAAGGGCTGCGAAATATGGAGGCAAAAGACCAGGTGGAGGTCCTGCGGGACGCCGGGCGGATCAGCCAGGGCAGCACCCTGAGTCCGCAGGATGCCCGGGCGGAGCTGGAGAATTACATCGACTCGCTGTATGACGACGTCAAGCACATGACCCGATACAGCGAGTTTGTGAAGTACATCGACAATTACGCCAATATCCTGGCCGGAAAGCAGTCCATGGCGGACCGGGGTATGGAGTACACCGCCGGCAGAACCAGCCTCAATGCGGGCAATAAGCTGGTGTCTGCCTTTGCCAGGGCCCAGGTGGCGGGAAATCTCTCCTCGGCCCTCAACCAGAGCGCACAGCTTGCCCAGCTGCTGGCGGAAGTGGATGGAAAGTCCGTGGCGAAGGCGGCGGCGGACCTGGTGAAGTCCACCGGTGGACGAATTTGGAATATCAAGGCCACGGAGCTCTTTGACCAGAGCGACCTGCTGACCAGCAAGAAGGGCATCGAGTATCTGACGGCGGACGACAGCGGGATGGACCGGTTTGTGACGGCCCTTTTCAAGCCGGCGGATCTGATGGACAGCCTGGTATCCGCCCTGACGGTCCAGAGCAAGTACGAGCAGCTGCTCAGCCAGGGCGTGGATGGTTCCGTGGCCATGGATCAGGCCAACCGGTTCGCCACTTCTATCATGGCCTCCCGGGCAAAGGGCTCCCGGCCGCTGGCGTATGAGAGCAAAAACCTTCTCAATCAGATGCTGCACCTGTTCCAGACGGAAGCGGTCAACAGCTGGGACCATATCACGCAGGATCTCCCGTATCAGTACCGGCAGATGGCGGCGGAACATGGAAAGAAGGCGGGCGCCCGTGCCGTTGCGACAATCACTGTAAAGGGGCTGTGCTCCGCCTTTTTACTCAATCGGATTACCGAGGCAGCCTACGGCGGTACCCCGGCACCGTTTGATGTGCTGGGATATTTGACGAACTTCGTTGCATCCGGTGCGGGCATGAGTACCAACGAATGGCTGAAGAATCTGGTGAACTCCGGCTGGGAACAGCTGTTCGGGGAGCCGCTCTTTGATGACGGAGACAACAAAGAAGAGGAGAAGACGCCGTTCAATCTGGGACAGGCCACAGACGACCTGGTGTATAACCTGCTCAACGACGTGCCCTTTGTGCGCAATGCCGCCGGAATCCTGGGGCTGGGAGATCAGACCATGCCCCTGACCAACATTGCCGAAGCGGCGCAGGGTGTTGGGGAGGCGGCCAAAAACTCCGGCGTATTGTCCGGGGAGATGGGAGGCGCGCTCCTGACGTTGGGAGCGTCCATGCTGCCCGGTGGCCGACAAGTACAAAAAACGGCCCAGGGCGTGCAGACGATTCTGGACGGCGGCAGAATGTACGGGTATGGAAACAACCAGCGTATGCAGTATCCGGTAGAGCGAGACCCCTTCAATATTGTGCAGGCGGTGCTCTTTGGAAACAGTGGACTTTCCGAGTCCAGGGACTTCTACGCCTCCGGGAACACTGGCCTCTCCGCCAAAGAGACGCAGTTTGTCAAGGAAATGGAACGCAGCGGAGCAGACCGGACAGCGGTCTATGACGCACTTCAGAGCATCCGGCCCGAAGAGGACACGGCGGAAAAGGCCCAGGCATTGGCCCGTGCGGATCTCAGCGATCAGGAAAAGCTGGAGGTGTATGCAGGAGCCATTGCCGGACAGAACAGCAGTCAGCCGGAGGTTCTGCGGGGGCTGATGGCGCAGGGGCTCAGCTGGAATGAGCTGGCCGAGACGTACCCCTTCACGTCGTCCGCATCCGGAAAGCGGTATGCCGGATACATCGAGAGTGGCCTGACGCCGGGGCAGGCCGGGGGATTGACTGCGAAGATGGATGCTTTGGAACCGGAGGCGGGAAAAGACACCGTTACCGATTTGCAGAGGTACCGTACCGTGGTAGACTACGGACTTTCCCAGCAGGACCAACTGGCCGTTCTGGGGGAGATGATGGAGGACTCGGAGTATGAGAGCCTTATGAGCGCCTATCAGTTGGGAGTAAAACCGGAGCAGTTCGTCTCCTTCCGGGAAGGTATTTCCGGGCTCAGTGCCGACAAGAATGCGGTGGGGAAGACGATCTCTGGGTCTAAAAAGAGAAAGGTGATGCAGTTCATTGACTCCATGGATTTGAACAACGCACAGAAAACGGCCCTGTACTATGCCGCCGGGTATTCGGCCAGCACACTGGACGACGCACCCTGGTATGGGCGACCGGAGAGAAGCTGGAACATCATCCCCAGCCTGAACGGATAAGAAAAGCGCCCCGGAATCACCCAGTTGACCTAACAACACACCTTGTGTTATTGGGTCAAAGTAGCTATACTGTGAATATAACAACAGATAAGCACGAAAAGGAAGATGTAGACATGCGCCTGGGGGAAAGATTAAAAGCCCTTTTGAAAAATGTAATTCTGAAGTTAAAATCGATTGTCGGATGGTGGTTTGGCAAGAATACAGGATTGAAAGTAGGTGTCTTGATTTTTTGGACACTATGGATGCTAGGAACAGCAGGGTTGCCACAAAATCAAGACTTTCCCCTGTATCAAGTGCCTATGCTTTACGTGGGTGGATACTTTGTTTTCTATTTCGTGTGCGTCATAATTGTCCTGTTTGTTAACAAAAATAGAAGAAAAGAGGTTCAAAGTACATATAATTCAAGGCAACCGTTTAATATGCAACAAGTTGATGCAATGACTGGTACGGAATTCGAAAATCTTTGCGTCAATATTTTGCGAAAGAACGGATATGAAATGATAAAGCAGACAAAAGCAACCGGAGACCAAGGAGTTGATATTATAGCGGAGAAAGATAGCAGGAAATATGCGATTCAATGTAAGCGTTATAGAAATCCGGTTGGGAATCATTCAGTAATGGAAGTATGCTCTGGAAGAATATATTATAGCTGTGATGTAGGGGTTGTCATGACAAATAGCACATTTACACCACAGGCGATAGAACACGCAAAGAGAACGGGTGTTTTGCTCTGGGATAGAGAGATTATTAGAAAAATGCTGAATTGACATAATAAGCATCTTTGCCATTACGGCAAAAAGTACCCATCCCATTTTGAATGAGGTGGGTACTTTTTCAAGTTGGCCACAAAAATTAACTTAATGACATTGGAAATCGTCGGGGCGCTTTTTCAGTCATCTGGAGGCATCACCGGAGGCGGTGCCGGGGTCTGTGCGGGAGGCAGCCTGCGGGCCAGCTCGGAAGAAGTGGAGGCAGCCCTGGGGACAGGCCGCGGCGCACTTGCCGCAGCGGATGCACTCTGCAGACCGGGAGATCTCCTCCACGGAGAGATCCACGGGGCACGCCGCCTGGCAGGCGCCGCAGTGGGTGCACTGCTCCGCCTCCCAGTGGATCTGCACCAGGCTGAACCGGTTGAACCAGCCGTAGATCGCCCCCAGGGGGCACAGATACTGGCAGAAGGGCCTGTATACTTTGATGGAGAGAAGCACGATCACCAACAGGACGGTGGCCTTCCAGGAAAAGAGCCAGCCCACCTGGCTCCGCAGCGCCTCATTGGCTGCCAGCAGCGGCAGGGCTCCCAGCAGGGTGCCGGAGGGGCACAGGTACTTGCAGAAGGCCGGGACCTTGGCAAACCCGGTAAACAAAAACGCCGAGCCGATCCCCACCAGCCCCACCAGGACTGCGTATTTTCCGTACTTCAAGATCCGGTGGAAGGGGAGACGCTTCCGCTTGCGGAACAGCGGGATCTTGTGCAGCAGGTCCTGAACCAACCCGAAGGGGCACAGCCACCCGCAGACGAACCGGCCCAAGAGGCTCCCAAACAGGAACAAAAAGCCCAGGACCCAGAAGGGGACCGTGATTTCCCGCTGGTTGAGCAGGGCCTGGAGAGCCCCAATGGGGCAGGAGGCCACCGCCCCCGGGCAGGAGTAGCAGTTGAGGCCTGGAACACAGGCATATTTCAGACCACCCCGGTAGATCTTCCCCTGCAAAAAGCCGTAGGTATATCCGTTGGTGACGATGGAGAAAGCCAACTGAACGGTCAAACGCAGTTTTTTCATCATCTTCAGCCCAACCCGATACACTCCATGCAGATCATCACCGCTTTCTGCCAGACCATGGACGACTGGCCCAGGACGGCGCCGGCCGCCAGACACAAAAGCCCGATTCCCACGCCCAGCAGCCAGGCCCGATGCTTACTGCTCCGCCAGAAGTCCATCGATCAGTTCCTCCCAGTCTGCTTTTTCTTTGGCCCCCAGTACCGAACGGAGGACCGTTCCGCTGTCATCGATGAAGAAGGTGGTGGGGACGGCGGAGACGTCCGTCAGCAGGGCGTAATAAAGGGATTCGTTCAGCAGTAGGTGGGTGTAATCGGCGCCAGTCTCGCTGATGAGTCCCTCTACTTCGTCCAGAGATGTCTGGTCCGCACCTTCCATCACATCGCTGACGATACCGATGATCTGAAAGTCCGCCGGATCATACTCGTCGGCCAACTTTCCCAGGTCCGGCATCTCACTGAGGCAGGGGTTACAGGTGGTGGCCCAGACATTGACCATGGTCAACTTGGATTGGGTAAAGACTTCCTCCGTGACGGTGTTGCCGTCCATATCCACAGCCTCAAAGGAGATGGCATCTGTGTCGGCGGTATTTTGGGCCTCGCTGCCGCAGCCGGTCAGCAAAGCCGCTGTCATTGACAAGGCCAAAAACAGGTTCAGACAGTGTCGTTTCATCGTGTTTTCCTCCGAATTATACAGCAAATCATACGGTGGTACGTTTCCCAAATAAATTGGTGGAGCCAGTATAGCATGAGAAAACAGCCTCTGTCGAGAGCAATTTGAATACAAAACGGGAACGGCTGCCGGGAGAGGTGGCTGCTACAGGAAGATGATGGTGACTTTAATTATAGTTTAATGAAGTAAGGCCCGCCGTACTGGGAGATGATGATGGAGGCCAGCTTGGGGTTGACATTTTTGATCTTCACCGGGTACTGGAGTTTTTTCTCATAGACAAACATTAGGCGTTCCCTCCCTCATCCCAGGGCCACGGGTCTTTCAGCCAGGCGTACCCGTCCTCGGGGGTCAGATCCGTCTGGAGCAGGGGCCCGTAGAGCTCCTGATATTTCTGCCGGCCCTCCTGGGCCAGCTTGATGTAGGACCAGTACAGCTGCAAAGCCTCCTGATCCTGGGAATGGGTCACAAGGTAGAGCCCCAGCTCGTCGATGGCAAAGTCCAGCGCCATCAGCTCCACCAGGGCGGTGTTTTTCAGCTGGGTCTTGGCCTGAATGGCCGCTTTGAAGGGCAGGTCCAGGCCGGGAAACAGTGTGCCGGTCTGGAGGGCCTCCATCCGGCTGAAGCGGACAGGGTTATTCTCCTGCATAGCCACAAAGGGAAACGCCAGCGCACCGCAGCGGCCGGGAAGCGATCCCTGGCCGGCACCGCAGCCATTGGGGGCGGTGGGAGGTGTGGAGGGCTTGTTGGTATCGGGATTGTTTTCCATCTGGGTGGAATCCTCCTTTGGAAGGGATGGCGCCGCAGACCGGAGGCCCCGGCGCTCAGTCCAGTGTATGCTGGAGGAGGGAAAG
>FR890939.1:19597-24832 GCA_000436875.1 Oscillibacter sp. CAG:155
GGTGCCACATACCCTCCTGACAGGGGGGATGCGGGATGATTTTCATCATACGAAAACGCCACATCGCGGCGGCGGTCGTGCTTTGCGTGGCGCTGCTGGCAGCCGTGCTGGTGGAGGGCCACGGCGGCGCTGCCCAGGTGTTTGCTCAGGTGTTTGCGCCCCGGACGCAGGCGCCCGGGAGGATCGTGGTTTTGGACCCGGGCCATGGCGGGGAGGACGGCGGCGCCGTCTCCGGCGACGGCACGGTGACAGAGAGCGATCTCAATCTGGACATCGCCCTGCGGGTCCGGGATCTGATGACCTTTTCCGGGGTGGAGACGGTGATGACCCGCAGCGAGGACGTGTCCACCCACACCGAGGGCGGGACTGTCCGGCAGCGGAAGGTCTCGGACCTGAAAAACCGGGTGGCGCTGGTGAACGGAACGGAAAACGCCGTGCTGGTCAGCATCCATCAAAACAGCCTGCCCTCATCTCCGGTGACCCATGGTGCCCAGGTGTTCTGGAATGAGCAACCCGGCGCCCGGGAGTTGGCGGAGGGGATGCAGGAGACGCTGAACCAGTGCGTCAATCCCGAGCGGCCCAAAGAGGCCAAGGAAATCGCAGACACCATCTACTTATTAAAGAATGTAACGGCCCCCGGCGTGATCGTGGAGTGCGGCTTTTTATCCAACCAGGCGGAGACTGCCCGGCTGGGGGAGCCATCCCACCAGCGTCTGCTGGCGGCGGCCATCACCGCCGGATATCTGCGGTGGGGCAGTGAAGAAGGAGCGACATGAAAGCAAAGACCATGTTTTACTGTACCGCCTGCGGCAATGAGACGCCCAAGTGGGCGGGGCGGTGTCCGGCGTGCGGCGCCTGGAACACCGTGGTGGAGCAGCCGGAGCCGGTCCGTACCGCCGGGGGAAAGACCTCTGGCAAGGCGGCGGTCCGGGCGGCCCAGGGTGTCCGCCGGGCCTGTCCGGTGACGGACCTGCAGACCGCGGAGGAGATCCGCTTTCCCACGGGAATGGGGGAGCTGGACCGGGTGCTGGGCGGCGGTGCCGTAAAGGGCTCGCTGGTGCTGGTGGGCGGTGCTCCCGGCATCGGCAAGTCCACGCTGATGCTGCAGATCTGCAGCAAGCTCTGTGAGACATCCAAGGTACTGTATGTATCCGGGGAGGAATCAGAGCATCAGCTGAAATTGCGTGCAAAACGATTACGCGTAGAAAACAGCAACCTTTACGTGATTTCGGAGACCTGTCTGGAGGATCTGATGGAGTCCGTAGCGGCGGAGCAGCCGGACATTTTGATCGTGGACTCCATCCAGACGCTCTACAACGACGCTCTGGACTCTCCGGCGGGCAGCATCAGCCAGGTGAAGGACTGCACCATGGCGCTGATGCAGCTGGCCAAGGGGCAGGGGATCACGGTATTCGTCATCGGCCACGTCAACAAAGAGGGCTCCATCGCCGGTCCCAAGGTGCTGGAGCATATGGTGGACTGCGTTTTATACTTCGAAGGGGACCAGCACACCACATACCGCATCCTGCGGGCGGCTAAAAACCGCTTCGGCGCCACCAATGAGATCGGCGTTTTTGAGATGCAGGACCAGGGCCTGGCGGAGGTGGAGAACCCCTCGGAGATGCTGCTCTCCGGCCGCCCGGACGACGCGCCGGGCACCTGCGTCACCTGCGTGATGGAGGGCGTGCGTCCGGTGCTGGCGGAGATCCAGGCCCTGGTGGTGACCTCTGCCGGCGGCAATCCCCGGCGCACCAGCAACGGTTTTGATTACAACCGGGCGGCCATGCTGCTGGCGGTGCTGGAAAAGCGGGGAGGGCTGCGGGTCTCCGCCTGTGACGCCTACCTGAACATCATCGGCGGCCTCTCCCTGGATGAGCCCGCTGCGGACCTGGCGGCGGTGATCGCCCTGGCGTCCAGCTATCTGGACACGCCGGTTCCCGGTGACCTGGTGGCCATCGGCGAGGTGGGACTGACGGGGGAGCTGCGGTCGGTGAACCAGCTGTCCCAGCGCATCTCCGAGGTGCACCGGCTGGGATTCAGGCAGTGTGTGGTCCCGGCCCATCGGGCGGACACGCTGAAGGCGCCTGCGGGTCTGCAGCTGATCCCGGCCCGCAATATCGGTGAGGCGATCCGAGCCGCTCTGCGGCGGCGGGAATGAAGTGGACGCAGGCGCCGCCCAGGGAGGGCGTTCCCGCGGCGGCGGCGCTGTCCAGGGTGCACAGGCCGTCCTGCTGATAGACGCAGGCACTGGTACAGGGAATCAAACTCATGAGCACCATCCGTTTCTGCAAAGAGATTTGCACCTAGCATGGCCCGAAACAGCCGTTTTTATCAGGCAAGCCCTGCGGCCGGTTATGGCCGCGCCGCGGGACGATAAGGACAAACAAAGCGGCATCTGCCGCGACCTGTCGGTGAGACTGCCGGCGGATGGAATCCAAAAGAGAGGAAGGAGGATTTTGCGGGACACACAAAATTGAACAAAATAAAAATTTTGTTCAATTTAGAGGAGAGGCTCCCCCGGGAAAAGCCGTTTTCAGGCGATTTTGGCCGGTCCCGCAGATGGATGACAAATGGCAGATTATCGTACGGAAGCTCCACAGATTTTACGTGATTTTCTGGCGTATCACGAAACAATCAAAGCCCACTCCAAGCGCACGGTGGACGAATATTTTCTGGACCTGCGGAATTTTTTTCGCTATCTCAAGCAAACCCGGGACCCGTCGCTGGCCGGCCTTGCCCTGGATGAGATCGACATTTCCGATGTTGACCTGGACTTTGTGGCCAGCGTTACCCTGACGGATATCTACGGCTATATGACCTATCTCAGCCGTGACCGGGTCCGCAATCAGAACAGCCGCAATCCCGATTATGGTCTCAACGCGGCCTCCCGGGCCCGCAAGATCGCCACGATCCGCTCCTTTTATAATTACCTCACCAACAAGATGCATCTACTTCGTGAAAATCCTGTCAAAGATATGGACTCACCCAAGCTGAAGAAAACGCTGCCCAAGTACCTGACGCTGGACGAGAGCCTGCATCTGCTGGAGTCCGTGGACGGCAAAAATCAGGACCGGGACTACTGCATCCTGGCGCTGTTCCTCAACTGCGGGCTGCGGATCTCCGAGCTGGTGGGCCTCAATCTCAACGACATCCAGGACAATGCTCTGCGCATTCTGGGCAAAGGCAACAAGGTGCGCATCGTCTATTTGAATGAGACCTGTCAGGATGCTTTGCAGCGGTATCTGGCGGTGCGGCGGCCCATCCGGGGCCGGGATGAAAACGCACTGTTTTTGTCCTCTCAGAATGAGCGGATCAGCCGCTCCACGGTCCATGCCATGGTGAAAAAGCGGCTGCGGGAAGCCGGACTGGACAGCACCCAGTATTCCTCCCACAAGCTGCGCCACACCGCCGCCACGCTGATGCTGCAAAATGGTGTGGACGTCAAGGCGGTCCAGGAGGTTCTGGGACACGACCATCTCAATACCACCGAGATCTACACTCACATTGATAATGATGCGCTGCGAACGGCTGCAAAGGCAAACCCCTTGTCACATATCAAACGCAAAAAGAAGAGCGAGAACTGAAAAAAGCCACCCCGTTTGGGGTGGCTTTTCTGGTTTGAAATACCGGAGGATCAAAGGGCATTTGTCCAGGACCAGTCGCTGTACGCGGGGATGGTGCCCAGCCGCCACAGCGATACACCGGAGATGCCCAGCAGCTTTGCGGTCTCCAGCTCCCGGGTGATGCTCGCGCCGTCCTGATACCACACGAAGTACCGGCTGCCGTCCTCCGTGGAGTAGACGGCGTAGGACTGCTGGTAAGTGTCGGACCAGCCCTTCACCGTGTCGGACTGGGCCAGCCGCTGGTGCAGCGTCTCATTGGAAACGCTGACCGGCGCGCCGGAGACCATCTTCCCTGCCCCGTCGATCTTCCAGGCCACGTTCTTGCAGCTCAGGCCCAGCACGATCTTGTCGGTGGCCACGCCCTGGTACTTGAGGGCGGAGAGCCCCAGGAACACCTGATCCAGGGGCACCGTGGCGGCGGTCTTATAGTACTCTGTCCCCACGAAGTCACTCATGTCCCGGGCCTCGTAGTCGTAGGCCATCAAAATGACCTTGTCCGCCAGGGCGCCGATGGCGCCGTAGTCATAACCGTCGTAGTAGCTGCCGGAGAGCAGCACCGGAGACACGCACACATACAGCGTCTTGTCCATCCCATGGACGGCGTCCGCCAGCTCCGTCAAGAAGGCGGTGAAGTCCGCCTTTTGGGCGCTGCGCAGTCCCTCGAAGTCGATGGTCACACCGTCGTAGGGATTGCGGCCCAGGGTCTTGTAGGTGACGGTCAGCTCGTTTACGATCTGGCCCACCGCCTGGCTGCGGCCGTCAGCGGAGGTCAGCAGGTCCCGGACGCCGTCGCCGGCATCCATGTAGACGCTCAGATTCAGCGCGCCGCCGGCGGAGGTCACGGTATCCGCTACTTCCTCGTAGCCGCTGGGAACGGCGTACTCGTTGCCGTTGGCGCTGGTGGTGGACAGCAGCGCCGTGGTGCCGTCCCAGGTCATGCGGCTCCAGCCGGCGCTGACGGCGTCCATCTGCCGGGTGAGATCCAGCTGGCTGTAGGACGAGATGGCGTAGAACCCGTGGGTGAAGTCCATCTCCTGCTGCATCTTTTCATAGATCCGCACCAGCATGGCCGCCGCCTGGGCCCGGGTCGCAGTGGCGTTTGGGCTGAAGGTATAGGCGGAGGTGCCGTTGGTCATGCCGATGGTATAGGCCACGGAGATGTAGCCGGCCTGGTCACCGGAGACATCGGTAAAGGGCAGATGGAAGATGGACGATGCAGAGGCAGTCTGCCCTGCTGCCATCTCCGCCGTGGCCTTGAGGCCCAGGGCCCGCACCAGCATTTCCGACATCTCGCCCCGGGTGATGGCGTCGCCGGGACGAAAAGCGCCGCCCTCATCCACCACGTCATGGGCGGCCGCGGTCTCCACCGCGCTGTACCAGGTATGGCCCGCGGGCACATCGGCGAAGGCCGCCTTGGAGGGCGTCACCGTCTGCCAGCCCATCATCCGCACCAGCACGGCGGCGAACTGGGCCCGGGTCATGGAGTCGCCGTAGCCGAAGGTCGTGTTGCTGTACCCGTTCATGAGGCCATACCGGACCGCTTTCTCCACTTCCCCGCCCAGTGTGCTCTCCGCCGGGACGTCCGTGTAGGCCGCACCGGCCATGGGGACTG
>FR890939.1:24874-28065 GCA_000436875.1 Oscillibacter sp. CAG:155
CCGCCGACAGCAGCCCGCAGAGGAACTTCTTCATGGGAACCACCCTCTCTTTTGTGATAATTTCATGATACCATCTGCCCTGGGAAAAATGTGAATAAATTATGAATTTCACGTCTTCAGGGGCGGATTGTGCCGGTGATATGGAGAAAGCGGATGTCCTGGAACTGATAGGTGGACAGCGGCCGGTTGTCGGCGTCGTAGCTGTGGGCGGCGATGAGGGTGTTCTCCAGCGTGGGGACGGTGCCGGTGGCCACCACCACCGGCGAGTGCTGGAAGGTGCCGTCCCCGGTGAAGGAGAGCTGGACGATGTCTCCGGGCCGCAGGTCCTCCAGGGCGGCGGGCTCCCCCACTGGTCCCACGGAGAAGGTCTTGCGGGTGAGGAAGTTCCAGAGGAACGGCACCCCGGTCCAGGCGGGGGCCTTCTGGTTGGCGGTGATGTAGTACCAGCCGTAAGTGGGTGTGAAATTCATGATGCCGCAGCCGGCGAAGATGCACTGGGAGGCAAAATTGGTGCAGTCGCCCCCTACCTGCTCGTAGTCGTAAAACGCCGGGTTGCGCCCATAGGCCCAGGCGTGGGCGTACAACACGGCAGCCTTGCGGTCGTAATCCTGCAAAAAGCGCATGGTCTCCCCTCCCCTTTCTCACCAGCTTATGCGGCTCCCGTCGGCGTGAGCACAAAAAAACAGCCGCCCTCTCCGGGCGGCTGAGCCGTTATTTGCGCAGGGTGTAGAGTTCCGTGCCCCGTTCCTTTCGGACGGATACGAACCGCTGCTCCACCAGATAGGGCAGCAGCACGTCCAGGAATTGGTCCGGGTCCGTGACGGCGATGCGCCGCTGGGAAAAGGGGCGGCTGGCGGGGAGACCCTCCACCACCGGGCGCAGCTGGGCGCGGGTCATGCCACGGGGCGCAGCTGGGCGCGGGTCATGGGGCCGTTTTTCCGCAGCGCCCGCCGGATGCGGGACGCACCCTTGGACTCCAGCAGCGCCTGATCGTCCCGGTCTGCGGTCTGGGCCCGATAAAGGCCCCAGGCGTAGACCACCGCTGTGATGACCATGAAGGCCAAGAGATAGGGCAGATAGTGCAGCAGATTCATTTTGCCTTCTCCCCCGCGTTTTTCCAGACGATGAAGTGGTGGTCCCGCAGGATCTCCAGGAACTTGATGAGCCGGGACAGGGATTTTTCCATGCCGGGGTATGCCTCGTCCAGCTTCCGGGAGATGTCATACACGGTCCGCTTCCCGTCGATGAGCTTCCAGATGAAGCTGCCGTAGCCGTCCAGGTCGATGTGGCTGACCCGGGGGCGATGGAAAAAGCGTTGGGCGATGCGGTTGTAGAATCCGGTCCACTCCTTGGTGAGGGTGACGATGCCCGCCTCATCTTCGGTGAATTCTGTCTCCGGGGTGCGCTGGGGCACGTATTCCAGATAATTTTCGGACTGCTTCTTTTTCATGGATGGAAGTCTCCTTTGTGGGATGGGACCGAGACCGGCCCGGTAAAAAGATGGGCACGGCCAGCCCGCAGGGGCGGGCCGTGCCCGGAAAACGCATGGGAAGGAAGATCAGGCCTTCTTTTTGCCGAGGCACACCTTCACCAGGGTGCCCAGCAGAGCCAGGAAAAGCACGATGGAGCCGAAGCTGCCCAGGTCCACGATGCCGGAGAAGTCGGTGTTGACCTTGCCGGCGGCAAGGCCAGCCAGAACGACGCCCATGAGGCCCTCGCCCGCGATGAGGCCGGAGGTGTACAGCACGCCGCGGTCCACACCGGCGCGGCGCTCCTCGTCGGAGACGTTCTTGCGGCGCTCCATGAACCAGCGGACGATGCCGCCGGCCATGATGCCGGCGCTGAGGCTGAAGGGCAGGTACATGCCCACGGCGAAGGGCATCACCTGGACACCCATGATCTCCACCACGATGGCAACGCCCACGCCGGTGAGGATCAGCGCCCAGGGCAGCTGCGCGTTCATGATGCCTTCCACCAGCATCTTCATCATGGTAGCCTGGGGAGCGGGGATCTCCTCGCCGCCGAACTCCCAGGCGGCGTTCATCAGATACAGCACGAATCCGATGACGGCAGCGGAGGCAATGACACCGATGATCTCACCGATCTGCTGCTTCTTAGGGGTGGCGCCCAGGATGAAGCCGGTCTTCAGGTCCTGAGAGCAGTCGCCGGCGATGGCGGCGATGACGCAGATGATGCCGCCGATGCAGATGGCGCCGGTCATGCCGGTGGTGCCCACGGTGCCGGTGGCCTTCAGGAGGATGGTGGTGATGATGATGGTGGCAATGGCCATACCGGACACCGGGTTATTGGAGGAGCCGATGAGGCCCACCATCCGGGAGGACACGGTGGCGAAGAAGAAGCCGAAGACCACCACGATCAAAGCGCCCAGCAGGTTCACGGGGAATGCGGGCAGCAGCCAGATCGCCACGGCGATGACCAGCATAGCCACGATCAGCACGGGCATGGGGATGTCCTGCTCGGTGCGCAGAGAGGAGGCCTTGCCGGCGCTCTTCATGCCCTTCATAGCCTGCTTGAAGGTGCGCACGATCAGGGGGAAGCT
Source organism: Oscillibacter sp. CAG:155 (assembly GCA_000436875.1). Lineage (GTDB taxonomy): Bacteria > Bacillota > Clostridia > Oscillospirales > Oscillospiraceae > Oscillibacter. Next base: position 27,435 of record FR890939.1, read on the forward strand.
CTTGATGAGGCTGATGATGCCACCGGTGGCCACGGCGCCGGCGCCAATGTACTTGACGTAGGTGCCCCACAGATCAGAAGGAGCCAGGGCGCTGATGGCTTTGGAGCCCGGGAACACGACAGCGTCGCCGCCGAAGAGGGCGATCATGGGCATGATGACGAACCAGCTCAGGGTGCCGCCGGCGAACATGTAGCTGGAGATCTTGGGACCGCAGATGTAGCCCACGCCCACCAGGGAGGGCAGCACCTGGATGCCGATGGAGGAACCCTTGTAAAAGGCGATGTCATGGCCGATCTCGCTGGGGAAGATCTTGAAGCCGTCGCTCACCAGCTTGTAGACGGCGGCGATGCCCAGGCCGGAGAACACGGCGCTTGCCTTACTGCCGCCCTCTTCACCGGCCAGCAGCACCTCGGCGCAGGCGGTGCCCTCGGGGAACGGCAGCACGCCGTGCTCCTCCACGATCAGAGCCTGACGCAGGGGCACCATGAAGATGACGCCCAGAACGCCGCCCACCAGGGCAACCAGACCCAGTGTCACCACGCTGGGCATGTCAATGATGCCGTCTTTGGCCCACAGGAACAGAGCGGGCAGGGTGAAAATGGCGCCGGCGGCCACGGACTCACCGGCGGAG
>FR890940.1:0-2999 GCA_000436875.1 Oscillibacter sp. CAG:155
CCGATGCCGCCGGGGGAGGAGCGGTAGCCGAAGCGGGAGGTGATCCGTCCCGTGGTAGGCCAGCGGAAGGTACCGGTGGGCAGCCAAGTGGGCCGCTCCTTGGTGCCCTGGAGCCGCTGCTCCGTCACGGGCTCTTTCAGCGTCACATAGGAGAGCACCGTGCGGGCCGTCTCCTCGCCGTTGACATAGGTGACATTGGCCACCACGTCGGCCGCGCCGTACTCACCGGGAGAAGTGACCTTGTAGTCGCCCTTGTACAGATACGCGGTGTCGGTGTACTCGATATCGTAGTTCACCTGATCCACATAATGCTCCCGCTGCACCACCGTCATAGTCAGATAGGGAACAGAGGCGGACAGGGTCAGCACTTCGCCGATCTGGAGCTTGTCAATGTTATAGCCGGGGTTCAGTGCCAGCAGCTCCTTGGACGTCAGGCCGTGATCCTCCGCGATCTCGGACCAGGTGTCGCCTGCGGCCACAGTGTAGGTGACTTCGGCGGTCTTGGTACTGTAGAGCATCTCCGCCAGATATCCCAGGTTCATCACCTCAGAGGTGGGGACGTATTCCTGCTTGATTTCCACATCCTCGGCAAACTCGCAGGAGATGGTGTTTTCATCGGTGGATGCGGCCTTGAGCTGCTCCAGCAGTTCTTCCAGCGCGCCGGCGTAGGGCGTGGCGCCGATCCGCTCACCGTTGATATACAGGCAGTAAGCGGACGTCACCAGACCGATCTCATCGGAGAGCTGCTCTTCAAAGGTCTCCTCATCAGATACTTCCTGCCGGCGCATCAGCCCGGAGGAATACTGAATGGAGGAATCCTCAATGGTATAAGTCTCACCCAGGGTCTGGGTGGTGATCTGTTCCAGGTCCTCCCGGGCCGCTTCCGCAGATGCCCGGGAATTCACCGCGCCCACCACTTCACCGTTATAGGTGACGGTGGTACCGATGGTGTAAAACGAGCAGAACACCGCGACGGCGGCTACGGCGCAGCCCGCGCCCAGGAAGGCCACGGGATGGATCTTATACCGTCCCAGCCACGCCCGGGCCTGTGCCATCAGGCGGCCGTTTCTCTTCCGGCGGCCCAGCATGGCCTCCCGCAGGCGGCGGCCCAGCATGGGCACCAGGCTCCATGCAAACAGCAGCAGCTGTACCGCCTTCTGCTCCGACTCCGGGAACCGCTTGGCCTTTTTCTCCCGGACAATGTGGCGCCAGCGGCGCCGGGCCCGTTTCCAGTTTTCCGCAACCGTATGATATAAGGTAATAAAGGGACTGACAGAACCGCCGTCATCCTCCTGCCATGTCCGGAATCTCTCCAGCAGGCTGGCATGCTTCCGGGGTTGCTCAGCGGTGGGTTCCTCCTGCCAGATGGGGGCGGCAGGTCTCGCCTCGGTCCGGTCCTGTACAGCTGCGGCGGTCCGGCGCTCCTGCACCGGCTGCTCCGCAGGCTCGTGGGTCTGGGGAATCCGGTTGCCCCGGCCCGTGGGAATCCGGCCCGTATCGCCCAGGTGGCCGGCCTCCGCCGTCTGCAGAACTTCTCTGCTGGCCAAACGCTTGCCGCCCCGGCGGGTCTTGGCGGCTTGCTGATAGGTTTTCTTCTGTCCTTCGCTCATACGCACTCCTAAACCAACTAATCGATCCTGAGATCCTGTTAGGACGCAAATAGTTACAATTTGTTACCGTTTCATAATAGCGCCTTTCTTTGGATTCGTCAAGTCTTTTTTTGGTGAAAAAGTACCGAAATTCCATCAATTTACGTTTTTTTCCATACCAGCAGCCCCTTTATGCCCCTATGGACTTTTGCGGATTTGACGGAAGGAGCCGCAAAAAATACGTAAAATTTCGTCGCGTTCTGTGTATTTTTACATTGACCGCGACCGGCAGTTGTGTATAATTGTAATTGGTATAAATCTGGGCACAAAACATATTAGATTATGGAGGAATCCTCACATGTTTGAATTTCTGATCAAAAAGCTGAAGGCTCATCCCCGGAAGATCGTGTTCACCGAGGGCACCGATCCCCGCATTCTGGAAGCTTCCGCCCGTCTGCTGTCCGGTACCTTCCTGACCCCCGTTCTGGTGGGCAATCCCGATGAGGTCCAGGCCGCTGCCGAGGAGATCGGCTTCAACATCCGCGGCGCCGAGATCGTTGATCCCGCCAACTTCCCCGATATGGACAAGATGGTCGCCGCCATGGTGGAGCTGCGCAAGGGCAAGATGACTGAGGAGCAGTGCCGTGCGGCTCTGTCCCAGGCCAACTACTTCGGCACCATGCTGGTGAAGATGGGCTACGCCGACGCTCTGCTGGGCGGCGCCACCTACTCCACCGCTGATACCGTTCGTCCCGCTCTGCAGCTGATCAAGACCAAGCCCGGCAGCAAGATCGTCTCTTCCTGCTTCATTCTGGTCCGTCCCTCTGCCACCGGTGACCGCGAGGTCCTGGCCATGGGCGACTGCGCCATCAACATCAAGCCCACCGAGGACGAGCTGGTTGAAATCGCTCTGGAGACTGCCGATACCGCCAAGATCTTCGGCATCGATCCCAAGGTTGCCTTCCTGAGCTACTCCACCCTGGGCTCCGGCAAGGGCGAGGACGTGGACAAGATGCGCAATGCCTTCAACAAGGCCAAGGCTCTGCGTCCTGACCTGGAGATGGAAGGCGAGCTGCAGTTCGACGCCGCCGTGTCTCCCCGGGTTGCTCACACCAAGTGCCCCGACTCCAAGGTGGCCGGCCATGCCAACACCTTCATCTTCCCCGACATCAACGCCGGCAACATCGGCTACAAGATCTGCCAGCGCATGGGTTCCTTCGATGCTTACGGCCCCATCCTGCAGGGTCTGAACGCCCCCATCAACGACCTTTCCCGCGGCTGCAATGCCCAGGAGGTCTACTCCATGGCCATCATCACCGCTGGCCTGTGCCAGGACTGATTTCCGGTTCTTCGTACATATGGAACAAAAAGAGCGGCCGGCCTTTGCGTCCGCACTTTTTGTATTCTTAA
>FR890940.1:3021-23339 GCA_000436875.1 Oscillibacter sp. CAG:155
TTACGGGTTTTCGTCCATCCCCGGTTTTGGAAGTGACGGACTTCCCACCCGGACGGACCGGAAAAACGCGGCGCTCTTCCACACCAGCACCAGTTCCGCCACCATGCAGCCCACCAGCATCAGCGCCGCGATCAGGGCCACCAGCAAAAAGAGAAGGACTCCCGAGGCGGACCGAAGCACCGCCAGCATGGCGAGCAGACACACCAGGATCGCCCCCGCGCTTGCCAGCGTAAACACGCGCAGCAGCCGCCAGTCTTCCGCCAGGCGCAGCGGTACGGGTGTGGGCCGGTCCTCGAAACCCGCGCCGGGAAGCTGAGGAAACACACTTTCCTCCAGTTCCGCCGCCATGGCACCATAGAAGAAACACCGGGCCGCCATCTCCACCGCCACGAGACCTACGACCACCAGCAGCAATCCCGCCACGACGCCGCCGGGCAGGGTGGTGCCTGTATCCAGAGCATCCTCCTTCAGGGCCAAAATCACTAGGATTCCCACGCTGGCGATCTGAAGGGCCAGCTGAGTCCGCCATACCGTTCGGAACCGGCGGGACAGGGGAGAGAGCTTCCAGAACACCACCAGCAGCCCGATGGCAAGGCCAACGCTGACCACAGTGCTGATCCCATCCCATATGCCGCCCGGATTCAGCCGCTGGTCCAGCAGATTCACCACTTCGCCGCACAGCAGCAGCCAGAACAGCACCGGCAGCCACTGAGCCAGCACCGGCGCCCGCCGGGCCATGCCCTCCCGCCAACGGTTCCGGCGTTCGCCTTCCTCCGCCGTCCACCGGCAGCGGGTTTTCTCCGCCTCCTCCGGCTTGCCGCAGGATGTCCGTTCGTCACACCCTCTGCAGTCCGGGTATCCCCGGCTGCGGCAGCACGATGCCGCCCGGCAGGTGCCCCAGACCGGCATGCCCTCCGTCTCCAAACAGCCCCGGCACCCGTATCGCTGCCGGTCCTCACAGTCATCACAGTGCTTTCCGCATAGTCCAGCCATCAGGACGCCCCCTCTCCGGCAATCGTCTTTTTTTCAGTATAGCACAGGGAATTTTGCCGTTTCCTTACAAAGCGGTAACAGTCGCCCGCCTTGCAAAGCCTCCGGCAGGGTGCTACACTGGGCAAAAAGCAAAAGGAGGCCCGGTCATGTTCGATTATCTCATTCAAAACGCCCGGATTCTGGACGGCTCCGGCGGACCCGTCCGGCAGGGAGACGTGGCTCTTTCCAGCGGACACATTGCCGCGGTGGGGCAGCTCATGGACACGACGGCTGTTCAAGTCCTGGATGCCCGGGGCCGGTATCTCACTCCCGGTTTTCTGGATATCCACCGCCACGCGGATGACGCCCTCTTCCGTCCCGGCTGGGGCAGGGCGGAGCTGTGCCAGGGGCTGACCACCGTGGTCAACGGAAACTGCGGACTGTCCCTCGCTCCGGTGGACGGCCCGCACCGGCAGGAGACCCTGTCCTATCTGGCGCCCATCGTGGGCCAGCTGCCCTCCGGCAGAGAGTTTCCCACCCTGGCAGACTACCGCCATCAAGCCGCTGCCGCCCATCCGCCTCTCCACACCGGAATGCTGGTGGGAATGGGGACCCTGCGGGCCTGTGTGGCCGGGTTCCGGGATGGACCGCTGACGGAGGAGGAATACCGCCAGCTCCACACCCTGCTGGAACGGGCGCTGGAGGACGGCGCCCTGGGGGTCTCTCTGGGGCTGGGGTACGCCCCGGAGTGTTTTTATGATATGCCCGGCCTCATTCGGGCACTGGAACCCCTGCGGGATTCCGGTGTTCCTATCACCGTCCACATGCGGCAGGAGGGAGACGGCGTGGTGGATGCCCTCTCGGAGATGCTCACCGTGGCCCGCAGTCTCCGGACTCCGGTGGAGATCAGCCACCTGAAAGCCATCGGCCGCCGCAACTGGCGCTGGGCGGTGCCGGAGATGCTGAGGATGCTGGAACAGGCCCGGCAGGAGGGACTGGACATTGCCTGCGACGTCTATCCCTATCCGGCAGGCTCCACCCAGCTGATCCACGTGCTGCCGCCGGAGTTCCAGGCCGGCGGCATAGACGCCCTGACGGCATCCCTCCAGACCCCGGAGAAGCGGGCGACCATGCGGAGGCGGATGGAGACGGGAACGGATTTTGAGAACATCTCTCTGCTGGTGGGCTTCGAGAACATCCTGCCCACCTCCCTCCATGACCCCGCAGACCGGCCCTGGGAGGGAATCTCCCTGGCGGACCTGGCACACCGGCAGGGGGGAGACCCCTATGACGTGCTCTTTGATCTGCTGGCCCGGGAGCACTGCGCCGCCTCCATGATCGACCGCATCACCGACCAGGCGGACATCGACGACATTCTCCGTGCCCCATTCTCCTCGGTGATCTCCGACGCCACCTATCCCGTGGGGGGACTGCTGCATCCCCGGGTGTACGGCACCTTCCCCAGGGTTCTGGAATCCTACGTCCGGGAACGGCATGTGCTGACCCTGCCGGAGGCCGTCCACAAAATGACCCGCCTCCCGGCGGACCGGCTGGGCCTTATCCAAAAGGGACGTATCCAGGTGGGCGCCGACGCGGACCTATGCCTCTTCGACCTGGCACAGATCCAGGAGCGTGGAACCTGGCAGGACCCGGAGCAGCTGGCCGCCGGCATGGACTATGTGTTCGTGGCGGGCGTCCCCGCCATTGCGGAGGGCCATTTCACCGGGGCACGGAACGGGACCATTCTTTGAAACGGCAATTTCCCCCGCCGCAAAGACTCTTGGCGTGACAAAAATTAACCTCCCGGCGTACAATGGAGCCAGCAAAGGAGGCCCACCTATGAATGATATCGGCAAGAACATCCGCTTTTTGCGGACGCGGAAGAAACTCAGTCAGGACCAGCTGGCAGAGACCCTCCACGTCACCCGGCAGACTGTCTCCAACTATGAGACGGGCCGATCCCGGCCGGACGTGGAAATGCTGACTACACTGGCTGCGGCACTGGACGCGGACGTCAAGGAGATCCTCTATGCCCCGGCAGACCGGGAGGCCCACGTCCGGCGTCTGCGGCGGCTGGTGGCCAGTGCAGTGGTGGCGGCCCTGTTGGGTATTCTGGAGACCGCCGGTCTGGCGTGGGGACGGCAGCTGATGCAGAAATCTTACATCCCATCCGTCAGCTATCTGGTGGTCTACTTCGTGCATCCCCTGTTCTATCTTCTGCTGGGATGGACCCTGGCCCGGGGGTGTCTGGTCCTGCTGCGGGCAGATCACCTGGACCGCCGGTGGGCGGTGCGGGGCCGATGGGTCCTCCTGGCGATAATGGCCGTGTGGCTGATGGTCATGGCTCCCTTTTTCCTCTATCTGGCGAGTGCATCATTCCAGATGCTGTATGCCTTCTACTCTCATCAGTCTCTCTCCCAGGGCTCCGGCTTTTCACCCAATGTCATTCAGCTGTCCGTCTACCGTCATCCCAAGGCAATAGCCTGGGGGTACCTGCTGTGGGGTTGTTTTCTGAGACTTCTGGGCCTGCCCTCCCTCCGGTCGCTCAGAAACTTCAAAAGAAAAACAGCGGGAAAAAGTGATTCCCCGGAGTAATTCTCCGGGGAATTTTTGCGTTTTGTATTGCAAACTCCCCACCGCAACTGACAGTTGCACCATTGACAAGACCCCTTGGTGGACATTTTTCCGCCGCTCTGGTATCATGGTTCCAGAAAAATCGGAGGGAGGCGGACCCATTGACCATGGGGCAGCGGATTGTGCGGCTGCGCACACAGGCGGGACTTTCCCAGGACGCCCTGGCGGAACAGCTGGGTGTCTCCAGGCAGTCCGTCAGCAAGTGGGAGACGGACGGGAGCGTCCCGGACCTGGACAGATTGGTAAAGCTCTCGAAGGTGTTCGGCGTCACGCTGGACGAGCTGGTGAAAGGAGAGACCGGGCAGTTCCCGGAGCCGGAGGCCCATGGTGCCTCTGCTTCTGCACCGGAAGGAAGTCAGCCCGCCGCGGCCCCTGCGGCAGAACTCTTGCGGCTCCACCGGCAGAAGCTGGCGGGTATTCTGCTCATGGTGATCTCCCTGGCGGTGACCCTGCTGAACTTTGCCCTGTTTTTTATCACACTGCCGGTTTTTGCAGCAGGTGTGCTGTGCCTGCTGGTGCGGCGGCGGCTGGGACTTGCCATCGGGTGGACGCTGTGGATCTTTGCTCTGTTCATCACCCGATCTGCCACCAGCGTCAGCATGAGCCAGCTGCTGAGCCCCGGATACTGGCAGAATACGGCGCTGCTTGCACCTCTGCTGGCGCTGGTACAACTGGCAGCACTGGTACTTCTGGCCTGGAGAACGCTGCGCAATCCGCCGGGACTGAAGGCCTGCTGGACCATCTGGCTGGGGCTGCTGGCCGCGCTGTGGCTGCCGACGCTGTGGATTTTATCCGTTCCCCGGCTCCAGCCCCTGTCCGCCGGTGAGGTGCTGGTCAACTTCTTCCCCCTGCTGTTTCCGGATTATTACCGCAATGCCCCGCTGGGGGCGGCACTGTGGTTGTGTTATGTGCTGGCGCTGGTGTGGCTGGTGCGGCGCACTTGGCGCGCCGCAGGAACCGCAAAAAATTGAAAAAAGCAAATCCCCGGAGGAATCCTCCGGGGATTTTTTACAAATTGTATTCGTTTCAGCCCTCTTTCCACACAAAAACCGGCATGGGCGGGTCGCCGCGGCGATTGGCCCAGCGGCAGGAGAGCACCGTAAAGCGACGCTGATCCAGCGTCTCCAGATGGGAGAGCACCGCGTCCCGCTCGTCATAGCCGTTCTCGCCGCCGTAGTAGAGGGCAATGGCCATAACACCGCCGGGCCGGAGCAGAGAAAGCCCGGCGTCGATGGCCCGAAGAGAGCTCTCCGCCCGGGTGAAGATCTTCGGGTCCCCACCCGGCAGACGGCCGAAGTTGAATACTACGCAGTCCACGGTCTCCGGCCGGACATAGCGGGCCATATTCTCATGGCTGTCCAGATACACCTCCGCCTGCAGGCCCTCCTGCTCCAGCAGCGCCTTCGTCTGAGCCACCGCCTCGGCCTGGATGTCAAAGGCCAGGACGCGGCCCGTCTCTCCCGCCAGGCGGCAGAGGAGGGCGGTATCCCGCCCCTTTCCGGCGGTGGCGTCGATGCAGAAGGCGCCGGGGTGGACGGTCTGCTGCAGGAATTCATGGACCATTCCCAGGGTATTGAGCTGCATACTTCCTCCTTAACACATCAAGCGGAAAGGAGACCCCCGGGGAGTTCCCCGGGGGTCCGTTCATATCGCCAGAAAACGCGTCCTTACTTCTTGCTCTCCGCAACAGCAACGGCCACTGCCACGGTGGCACCCTATCCCAAAACGGGCTGTTCCCGTTTTGGGAGCCCTTCCGATCGGAGCCAACCGGTCAGGCAGAGCCCGCCCGGTTCAAGGTTTCCGGCTGGGCCGGAAACGCTTGGACGCAGCAACCGCTGCGATCATGGTGGGCACGTCCCGATACTGCCGAAAACAGATACTTACTTCTTGCTCTCCGCAACGGCAACCGCCACAGCCACAGTGGCGCCCACCATGGGGTTGTTGCCCATGCCCAGGAAGCCCATCATCTCCACGTGGGCAGGCACAGAGGAGGAGCCGGCGAACTGGGCGTCGGAGTGCATACGGCCCATGGTGTCGGTCATGCCGTAGCTGGCAGGGCCGGCGGCCATGTTGTCCGGGTGCAGGGTCCGACCAGTACCGCCGCCGGAGGCCACGGAGAAATACTTCTTGCCCTGCTCGATGCACTCTTTCTTATAGGTGCCGGCCACAGGGTGCTGGAAGCGGGTGGGGTTGGTGGAGTTGCCGGTGATGGACACGTCCACGCCCTCGTGGTGCATGATGGCCACGCCCTCCCGGACGTCGTCGGCACCGTAGCAGCGGACGTCAGCTCGCTCGCCCTCGGAGTAGCGGATCTCCCGGACGATTTTCAGCTCGCTGGTGTAGTAGTCAAACTGGGTCTGGACATAGGTGAAGCCGTTGATACGGGAGATGATCTGGGCGGCGTCCTTGCCCAGGCCGTTGAGGATAACCCGCAGGGGCTCCTTCCGGGCCTTGTTGGCGTTGCGGACGATGCCGATGGCACCCTCAGCGGCGGCGAAGGACTCGTGGCCGGCCAGGAAGGCAAAGCACTTGGTCTCGTCCCGCAGCAGCATGGCGCCCAGATTGCCGTGACCCAGGCCCACCTTGCGGTCCTCAGCCACGGAGCCGGGGATGCAGAAGGCCTGGAGGCCCTCGCCAATGGCCTCGGCGGCGTCGGCGGCGGTGGCCACGTTCTTCTTCAAAGCGATGGCAGCACCCACGCAGTATGCCCAGGCGGCGTTTTCAAAGCAGATGGGCTGGATGCCCTTGACGATCTCGTAGGGGTCGAAGCCGGCGGCCTTGCAGATCTCGCGGCACTCCTCCACGCTGGAAATTCCGTACTGAGCCAGGACGGAATTGATCTTGTCGATTCTTCTCTCGTAGCTTTCAAACAGAGCCATTGGTCAATTCCTCCTTTTCTTATTCCTGACGGGGATCGATATACTTCACAGCGGCATCGAACTGACCATAGCGGCCCTTGGCGGCCTCCATGGCTTCATTGGCGTCGGTGCCCTTCTTGATGGCATCCATCATCTTGCCCAGATTGATGAACTCATAGCCGATGATCTCATCGTCCTTGTTCAGGGCGATGCGGGTGACATAGCCCTCGGCCATCTCCAGGTAGCGGGGACCCTTGGCCTTGGAGGCGAACATGGTGCCCACCTGGCTGCGAAGGCCCTTGCCCAGGTCCTCCAGAGAAGCGCCGATGGGCAGGCCGCCCTCGGAGAATGCGGTCTGGGTGCGACCGTAGACGATCTGGAGGAACAGCTCCCGCATGGCGGTGTTGATGGCGTCGCACACCAGGTCGGTGTTCAGCGCCTCCAGGATGGTCTTGCCCACCAGGATCTCGGAGGCCATGGCGGCGGAGTGGGTCATGCCGGAGCAGCCCAGAGTCTCCACCAGAGCCTCCTCAATGATGCCGTCCTTGACATTGAGGGTCAGTTTGCAGGCGCCCTGCTGAGGGGCGCACCAGCCCACACCGTGGGTGAGGCCGGAGATGTCCTTGATTTCCTTGGCCTGGACCCACTTGCCCTCCTCGGGAATGGGAGCGGGACCATGGTACGCGCCCTTGGCGACGGGGCACATGTTCTGCACTTCGGTCGAATAGATCATGTTCGTGCGTTCCTTTCTTTCCTCTTGATATCTTCTGCGGAAACTGGTCCGTTTTCCGGGCCTTCCGGATGTTTTCCACAAAATATTATATCGGCAAACGATTACCTTGTCAAGCAAACAGCAGGGTCGGAGAACGGTCCGAACCGGCCAAAATTTGGCGGCTTTTCCTGTGAAAAAAGACAAATTTTCGGGATTTGGCCCGGTCCCTCCCAGCCGGTCCCCAGGAGAAAAACGCGTCCCCGCCGCCTCCGGCGGCAGGGACGCGAATCTGGAAAATGCTTACAGGAAGTTCATCAGGTTAAAGGCCAGGATTAAGCCGGAGAACACGATGGAAACCGTGGAGCAGAGCTTGATGAGGATGTTCAAGGACGGGCCGGAGGTATCCTTGAAGGGATCGCCCACGGTGTCGCCCACGACAGCGGCCTTGTGCTGCTCGGAACCCTTACCGCCGTGGTGGCCGGACTCGATATACTTCTTGGCATTGTCCCAGGCGCCGCCGGCGTTGGACATGAACACGGCCATGGCAAAGCCGGTGACCGACACGCCGCCGAGCAATCCCACCACGCCGGTGGGACCCAGGATCAGTCCGGTGAGGATGGGGACGATGATGGCCAGCAATGCGGGCACCACCATCTCATGCAGGGCACCCTTGGTGCAAAGGGCCACGCAGGAGGCGTAATCGGGGTCGGCCTCGCCGGTCATGATGCCCTTGATCTCCCGGAACTGGCGGCGGACCTCCATCACGATGGACTGTGCCGCCTTCTGCACGGCGCTCATGGTGAAAGCAGAGAACACGAAGGTCAGCATGGCGCCCACAAACATACCCACCAGCACCGTGGGGCTGGTCAGGGTGAAGTTCAGCGTCTCGGTGGTGTTCTCCTGAACGATGTTGACGTAGGAGACCAGCAGGGCCAGGGCGGTCAGGGATGCGGAGCCGATGGCAAAGCCCTTGCCGGTGGCGGCGGTGGTGTTGCCCAGGGAATCCAGCGCGTCGGTGCGCTCCCGGACCTCCTCCGGCAGGCCGCTCATCTCGGCGATGCCGCCGGCATTGTCGGCCACGGGGCCGTAGGCGTCGGTGGCCAGGGTGATGCCCAGGGTGGAGAGCATGCCCACGCCGGCGATGCCGATGCCATAGAGGCCCTTGTTGAAGGCCTCAGTGAAGGCGCCCGCTTCATCCACGATGACGGTGGAGCCGCCGGCGGAGAAGTAGCTCACCAGTACGGCTGCCGCCACGATCAGGATGGAGGTCATGGTGGACTTGAGGCCCAGGGACAGGCCGCCGATGATGATGGTGGCGGAACCGGTCTCGGAGGCCGCCGCCAGCTCCTGGGTGGGCTTGTAGGTATCAGAGGTGTAGTACTCGGTGAAGTAGCCGATGGCACAGCCGCCGATCAGGCCGCAGAGGATGGACACATACACGCCCATGTGGCCGTCCAGGATGAAATAGGTAAGGGGAGCCGCCAGCACGGCAGAGAGCACAGCAGCGGTATAGGTACCGGTGCGCAGGCTCTTGAGCAGGGACTGCTGGGTTGCATCCTCCCGGGTCTTGACCAGGAAGGAGCCGATGATGGAGCAGAAAATACCGCACACAGCCAGTGCCACCGGCAGCAGCAGTCCGCCCCAGCCATAGCCGCCCACAGCGCCCAGCGCGAAGGTGGCCAGAATGGAGCCCACATAGGACTCGTACAGATCGGCGCCCATGCCGGCCACGTCGCCTACGTTGTCGCCCACGTTGTCGGCGATGGTGGCGGGGTTGCGGGGGTCATCCTCGGGGATGCCGGCCTCCACCTTGCCCACCAGGTCCGCGCCCACGTCGGCGGCCTTGGTGTAGATGCCGCCGCCCACACGGGCGAACAGCGCCATAAAGGAGGCGCCCATGCCGTTCATGACCATGATGTTGCCCAACTGAACAGGGTCATTGATCCCGAAGGCATAGCGCAGCAGGAAAAACCAGACCGTGATGTCCAGCATGCCCAGACCCACCACGGTGAAGCCCATCACAGAGCCGGAGGAAAACGCCACCCGAAGGCCCTTGTTCAGGCTCTCAGAGGCGGCCTGCGCGGTGCGGGCATTGGAATTGGTGGCGATCTTCATACCGATGAAGCCCGCCAGCATGGACCAGATGCCGCCGGTGACAAAGGCAAACGGCGTAAACTTGGAGAGCATGCTGCCGTCACTGGCAAAGGCAATGATCAGCAGGATCACAAAGACCACCACAAAGACCTTCGCCACCGTGGTATACTGGTGTTTCAGGTATGCGTTGGCGCCCGCCCGGATGGAGGACGCGATCTTTTTCATCGTGTCCGTTCCCTCGGAATAACGCAGCACCCGCTTCGCCTGTGCCCAGGCAAAGAGGCCGGCTACCAGTGCACCGACGAATCCGATCCAGAATAGGTTTTCCATGTTTTCTTCACTCCTTGTTGCTTCGGCCGCTGCCGTTGGTTTGTATAAATTGTACCACATCTTCCGCATTTTGCAAGCAATAGTTAAGCGTTTTACCGATATCAAATCAGCGGTTTCTGCAAGTATACACTTTTCAATGAAAATATTTGCCTCTTTCCTGTCGCCGGGCGCAAAAAAGCCTGTCCAAACTTCTTCGGACAGGCTGGCAGGATGAACCGCGGCCGAGCATGTCAGCCGCGCCTCCTGATTTTATTCAGTATACCAGCTGAAACTGGGTAAAGACCCACCGGTCCTCCACCCACTGATAGGGGAAGGCATAACACTCCACGCCGGTGACCTCCCTGCGGTCGCCGTCCAGCAGGTCCACCGTCACATTGACGGCATACGATGTCTCGTTCTCCTGCTTGACCTGCGCATTGACCCCACCCTTGTAGGGGTCTTTTTCCCGGCCACTGTTGGCGCGCACATACAGGGTGCCGTCCACCTCCCGGTACAGGGGGCGGCTGCCGCCGGTCTCCAGCAGCTGGTCGGTCACTTCCTCGGAAAACAGGCCCCGCAGATAGGTCCGCAGTTCCAGCATGGTGGACATGCCCTGTCGGTCCACCGGCAGATAGGACCCGCCGTCCAGTTCCACCGCTGTTCCCGCCGCAGGCAGCGGCGTCAGGTCAAACCAGCTGTAGGCCTCCACCGCCTGGTCATAGGCGGCGAGCACCTCTTCCACGGTCAGAGAGCGGGCCTCTTTTTCCGTCTGCTCCGCCGTCATGGCTCCGTCTGCCTCCACAGTTTCCGCCTGCTCAAGCCCTGCCGACGGTACAGTTTCCTTCGCGCTTCCACTGCCGCATCCACTCAGCAGCAGGACGATCAACAGCGCCGCCAGACATCTCTCCTTCATCTCGGCTCTCCCCTTCCACAACCAGGGCATATTCCGCTGTGCAGAATCCTCTCTCCTAGGTTCACTGTATCATACATTACCAGAAAAATCCACGAATTTTTTGCTTTTCCGACGCCGGATATAAAAAAACCGCCGGCACAGGCCGGCGGGGCTTCCGGGCTGCGCTGCCCGGGCTCCACATCTATCGTCAGCAGGGCGCTCCCTCCGGAGGTTCCTGCTGACAGGGTAAAAAGAAAAAGCCCACGTCCCTCAGACGCGGCTTCTGCTTTTCATCCGTTGGCGTTTTTTGTTACCGCTCGCTGCGGGTCCAGCTGCTGTCGGGGAAGATCAGATCATCCACGTCGCCGCCTGTATACAAAACCTTCATTCTCGCATCCTCCTTTCCTGTTTGATTGCATTCATTGTAGCACCGTTTTTCCCCGTTTGCAAGTCGTTTTTGGTTGTATTATATAAACTATTTGTTAACTTTTTGTATAATCTGCACGTTTTCTCTTGCCGCCCTCACCAAGGGTACTTTGAGGCGCTGTCGAAATTACGGAAACCCGTGGAATTTTCAGCTGTTTTTACAAGCTCTTTGTCTATTTTTTTCCTCGCGCGGTTCCGTCTTCTTATGGTATAATAAGGTTTCTAGTGTGGGACACTTTGTTTTCCCGCGGAGGCGCACGGACCGCGGGATATATTTTTGAAGGCAGAGGAGGCCATCCATGGCAGCGCATCCCCGAAAACACCGTCCGCCGCGGGCTGGCCGTGCCCTGCTGCTGGCGGCCATTTTGCTGGCCGTTTTTCTCTGGTGGGACAACACCTCCCTGCAGGTGACTGAAGCTGATCCCTCATTTTCCGATCTGCCGGCAGGGTTTGACGGCTGCCGCATCGCTGTGCTCAGCGATCTCCACAGTGCCAGCTTCGGCCCGGAGAACGAGACGCTTTTCCGCACCGTGGCGGAACAAAAACCTGACTATATTTTCTTTCTGGGGGATCTGGAAGATCAATACCGGGGGCGGAAACCGGAATATGTGACCGAGCTGGCGGACGGTCTGAGCGCCATCGCCCCCACGTATTATGTCACCGGCAACCACGAGTGGGCCATCGGCGACGTCCCGGAGCTGAAGGAGACCCTCACCGCCCACGGGGTGACCGTGCTCTCCAATCAGTTTGTCACGCTGGAGCGCAATGGGGACTCCGTGGTACTGGCCGGCATTGACGATCCCAACGGCTACGCCGATCAGAAAACGCCGGAGGAGCTGGCGGCGGAGATCTACGCCGCCTGCGGCGATCCCTTCTGGATGCTGCTGGCCCACCGGAACAACCGCTTTTCCAGTCAGTACAGCAAGCTGGGGGCAGATCTGGTGTTTTCCGGCCATGCCCACGGCGGTCTGATCCGCCTGCCCTTTACGGACGGGCTCTTCTCCCATGACTGGGATCTGCTCCCATCCCATACGGCGGGGCTGTATGAGGAAAACGGCTCCTGCCTCTTCGTCACCCGGGGCCTGGGCAACTCCGGTGCCACGTTCCGGCTCTTTAACCGGCCGGAGGTGGCCATGGTCACACTGCACCGGGCCTGAAGCACGCCGCGGTTTCGGAGCTTTTCGCTGATTCAGGTTTGCAGGCACACGCAGGTGCCTGTGGGAACAACTGCAAAAGAGGATCTTTCATGACAGAATTTCACGCCGGACAATTTGATATTGCCGTCATCGGCGCCGGCCATGCCGGTATCGAGGCGGCGCTGGCGGCCGCCCGGCTGGGGCTGCGGACCATTGTGTTCACCATCAACCTGGACGCGGTGGGCAATATGCCCTGCAATCCCGCCATCGGCGGCACCGGCAAGGGCCATCTGGTCCGGGAGCTGGACGCCCTGGGAGGTGAGATGGCAAAGGCCGCCGACGAGTGCTGCATCCAGTATCGCCTTTTGAACAAGGGCAAAGGCCCCGCCGTGTGGTCTCTCCGGGCCCAGGCGGACCGCCGGAAGTACCAGGAGCGGATGAAGCACACCCTGGAACTTCAGGAAAACCTGACCGTCCGCCAGGGTGAGGTGGTGGAGATCCGGACGGAGCAGGACGCCGTCAGCGCCGTGGTGCTCTCCACCGGAGCGGTGTTTGATGTGAAGGCCGTCATCCTCGCCACCGGCACCTATCTCTCTGGCCGCACCATCATCGGCGAGTGCGTGGAGTCCTCCGGCCCCGACGGGATGCATCCCGCTCTGCGCCTGACGGACTCCCTGCTGGCGCTGGGACTTCCCCTGCGGCGGTTCAAGACCGGCACGCCCCCGCGGGTCAATGCCCGCAGCGTGGACTATGACGAGATGGAGCTCCAGCCCGGCGACGCGCTGCCGGTTCCGTTCTCCTACTCCACTGCCGATCCGCCGGAAAACCGGGCCGTGTGCTGGCTGACCTGGACCACGGAGGAGACCAAGCGCATCGTCCAGGAGAATTTGGACCGGGCCCCCATGTACTCCGGCCTGATCGAAGGCGTGGGCCCCCGGTATTGCCCGTCCTTTGAGACCAAGATCGTCCGTTTTCCGGACAAGCTCCGCCACCAGCTCTTTGTAGAACCCATGGGGCTCAACACGGAGGAACTGTACATCCAGGGCTTCTCCTCCTCCATGCCGGAGGAGGTGCAGCTGCAAATGCTCCACAGCGTGCCGGGCCTCACCCACGCGGAGATGACCCGCCCCGCCTATGCCATCGAGTACGACTGCATCGACCCCCTGGCCCTCAAGCCCACGCTGGAGACCAAGGCGGTCTCCGGTCTGTACGGCGCCGGCCAGTTCAACGGCTCCTCCGGCTATGAGGAGGCGGCGGTCCAGGGTTTTGTGGCCGGCGTCAATGCCGCCCGGAAGCTGCGGGGGGAGGGGGACTTCGTCCTCTCCCGGAGTGAGAGCTACATCGGCACCCTCATCGACGATCTGGTGACCAAGGGCACCAACGAGCCCTACCGCATCATGACCTCCCGCAGCGAGTACCGCCTTTTGCTGCGCCAGGACAACGCCGACCAGCGGCTCACCCGCCGGGGCTATGAGATCGGCCTGGTATCGGAGGAGCGGCTGCGGGCCGTAGAGGAGAAGTACGATGCGGTGGACCGTGAGATTCGCCGCCTGACCCATACCGGTGCCTCGCCCTCGCCCGCTCTGTCCGCGTTTCTGGCCCAGCGGGGCACCGCGGACGTCACCGACGGCTGTCCTCTGGTGGCGCTGCTGCGCCGCCCCCAGCTCCATTATGACGATCTGGCCCCCTTTGACCCCACCCGTCCGGACCTGCCGGCGGACGTACGGGAACAGGTGGAGATCCGGGTAAAGTACGAGGGCTATATTCAGCGCCAGCAAAAGCAGGTGGAGGAGTTCCGCCGCATGGAGTCCCACCGCCTGCCCCCCGGACTGGACTACGCCTCCATCCAGGGGCTGCGTCTGGAAGCCCGGGAAAAACTCTCCGCCGTGCAGCCGCTGGATCTGGGCCAGGCGGCCCGCATCTCCGGCGTGAGCCCGGCAGACATTGCCGCGCTGATGATCTATCTGGAGCACTGAGGCTCCGCACCGGTTTTCTCATTTCAAAAGTTCGCCGTTCCGGGGAGTCCCCGCCGGCGGTTCAATTTCCATCACTCCACAAGGAAGGTATTGCGCCATGATCATTGACCTGACCCACACCATCACGCCGGACACCTTCGTCTATCCCGGCACCCCTGCTCCCGCGTTCTCCCCCACCCGCACCATCACCCACGACGGCGCCCGGGAGACCCTGCTGCAGGTGGGCTCCCACACCGGCACCCACATGGACGCCCCCCGTCACATCCTGCCGGACGGCTTTGGGCTGGACAAGCTGCCCGCCTCTCAGTTCTGCGGCCGGGCCGCTGTGCTGGATGTGTCCCATCTGGGCACCGGCGGGATCGTCACCGCCGATTTCCTCCAGGCGCAAAACGGCTTTCTCCGCACGGCGGACTATGTCCTGCTCTACACCGGCTGGGAGAAGAAATGGGACACCCCCGCTTTCCTGGATGAGCCCTTTCCCATCCTGGACGAGGAGGCGGCCCGGTATCTGGTCCGCTGCGGCCTCAAGGGCGTGGGTACCGATGCCATCAGCGTGGACGCCCTGGTGAACAAGGAGTTCTCCGCCCACCATGTCCTGCTGGAGGGCGGCCTCGTGATCGTGGAAAATCTGTGCCTGCGCAAGCTGGTGGGCCGCAAGGACATCATGTTCTTTGCCCTGCCGCTGAAATTTGCTGACGCGGACGGTGCACCGGTCCGCGCCATTGCCGAGTTCCGGGACTTCCCGGAGCCGGAGGAAAAGGAGATGGACGCGCAATGAGGAAGTTCCTGGCCATCCTGGTGTGCAAGCTGGGTCATGCCGTAGGTTCCCTGGTGGGCAAGGGGAGCTCCCTGCCCGGCAAGTACGCGCTGAAGATCTGCCCGGACATTCTGGCCCGGGTGCAGCTGCCTCCCCGCATCATCGCCGTCACCGGCAGCAACGGCAAGACCTCCACGGTGGAGATGATCGCCGCCATCCTGCGGGCCGGCGGCAAGAGCGTGGTGTACAATGAGGAGGGCTCCAATCAGATTGAGGGTGTCACCACGGCGGTACTGACCCACGCCACCCTGGGCGGCCGTGTCCGGGCCGACGTACTGCTCATCGAGTCCGACGAGCGCTACGCCGCCCACAGCTTCCGTTACTTCCACCCCTCGGAGTTCGTCATCACCAACCTCTACCGGGACCAGCTGACCCGCAACGGCCATCCGGAGTGGGTGTATGACGCCATTTTGCCGGCCATCCATCCGGACACGGAGCTGCTGCTCAACGCGGACGATCCGCTCTCCAGCTGCTTTGCCAATGGCCACGAAAAAGTCCAGTGGTTCGGTCTGGACCACTGCTCCTTCGACACGGATGCCCCCACCGGCGTCTACCACGACGGGGCCTACTGCCCGGTGTGCAAGGCGCCCATGGAATATGACTTCGTCCACTACAACCACATCGGCTCCTATCACTGCACCCGCTGCGGACACCGCCGTCCCGCCACCGACTATACCGTGACGGCTGTGGATCTCGCCCAGGGACGGCTCACCATTGACAATGCCGTCACCATCCAGCTGGCTTTCCGCAGCATCTACAACGTCTATAACATCCTGGCGGCCTACGCGGTCTGCCGCCGGGTTGGCATCGCCGCCGACACCATTGCCGGCGTCATCAACAACTATATCCTGAAAAACGGCCGGATGCAGCGTTTCACCCTGGGCGCCCATCACGGGACGCTGCTCACCAGCAAGCACGAAAACTCCATCGCCTACGATACGAACCTACGCTATATCCGGGGCGAGCAGTCCCCCTGCACCGTGCTGGTGATCGTGGACGCGGTGAGCCGGAAGTACTTCACCAGCGAGACCAGCTGGCTGTGGGACATCGACTTTGACCAGCTCAACTGCCCCCAGGTCCAGCGGGTCATCCTCTCCGGCCGGTACTGCAACGATCTGGCGGAGCGGTTCTCCTTCACCGCGCTGCCGGCAGAGAAGTGGTCCGTTCAGCCGGATATTGCCGCCGCTGCAAAGGAACTGGCAGAAAGCGGCAGTGAGGATGTGTACGTGGTGACCTGCTTCTCGGACCGGGACAAGATCCTGGCCCATGTGGAAAAGGAGGACGTGTGAAATGGAACTGCGTCTGATTCATTTCTATCCCGATCTGATGGGGCTCTACGGCAGCTATGCCAACGTGTCCGTCCTCAAGCGCAGCCTGGAGGGCCTGGGCAACACCGTCATCGTGGAGACGGTGCTGCCGGGTCAGGAGGCGGCCCTGGAGGGCGCTGACTTCCTCTACATGGGCGCCGGTACGGAGCGCAGCCAGCTGGCGGCGCTGGCGGACTTTACCCGCTATGGCAGCACCGTGTGCGCCCTGGCAGGGGAGGGGACCGCCATGCTCTTTGCAGGCACTGCCATGGAGCTTCTGGGCAAGACGATTACCGATGCAAGCGGGAAGGAACACCCCGGCATTGCACTGGCGGACTTTACCGCGGTACAGGGAACACGGCGCATCGTAGGCGATGTCTACGGTAAAACGGACCTCTATCCGCAGGCCGTGGTGGGCTTTATAAATAAGTGTGCCGTGATCTCCGGCGTCAAGACGCCGCTGCTGACCAGCCTGGGATTGGGTTTCGGCAACGAGGCGGCCCTGGGGGCCGAGGGCTTCCACTGGAAAAACGTGTTTGCCTCGGAGCTGACCGGTCCCATCCTGGTAAAGAATCCCCGGATGCTGGATGCGGTGATCGCCGCCATCTACCAGCACCGGAACACACCGCTGCCCCAGGAGCGGCCCACGGATTCCTGGGCGGAATCGGGCTATGCCATTACGGAGGAGCAGCTGCGGCTGCGCTGCCAGGGCAATCGGAAATAATCCGCAAAGCGCCTCTCTGAACACTGAAGTTCTTGTGTTCGGAGAGGCGCTTTTTTCGTTGGAATGGATTCATTTGAAAAAATACGGGAGCCAGCCTAGATTCGGCTGGCTCCCGTGCTTTTTTGCCCCGGAACTTATTCCGTATCGCTGAGGATCTCCTTGTGGGTATCCACCACCCGGATGTTGAAGTCTTCCACATCCATGGTGCCCGGGTTCTCCTGGACCTGCAGGATCCAGGGAGAGATATAGGCGGTCTTGAGTTCCTTGCCGCCCACAGTGACCTTGCAGTAGGGGCTGAAGTTCTCGCCGTTGATATACCACGCATCCATGCCGTGGGTCACGGAGCGGATGGTGATGGGCGCCATGCCCATCTTCATATCCGTGGGCTCATAGGGGGACTCCCCGTCATAGAGGTACTTCTGGCCGTACAGCACATCATATTGCAGTGTCCACAGGCCGTTCCAGTACGTGCTCTCGTCCCGGCAGAACTGCTGGTACTGATTCATCACGCCGTTGGTAATGCCCAGACGGCCCAGCACAGCGGCGGAGAGCTGATAGGCGGTCAGGTTTTCATCCTGCTTTTCCAGGCCGAAGTTATCCCAGATGACATAGCGGGTACGGTAGAGCGTACCGGACTTCATGTCACTGGCCTCCAGATTCAGCGCAGGCAGATGGTCGCCATAGAGCACCAGAACAGTCTTTTCATCCCGCTGGGACAGTTCATCCGTCAGCGTCTTGATAAACTCGTCCATCTCGTGGACCTGATTGACGTAATACTCGATGGCGTAGTGATACTCCTCATCCGGGCAGGACTGCACCGTAATGACCGGGTCCTCCAGTACCTGCTCCGTGGGATACTTGCCATGGCCCTGCACGGAAACAGTAAACACCAGATCCGACTGGTCCTCCGTCACATCCAGCGCCTTGATAATCTGGTCGGTGAGGATGCTGTCCTTGGCCCAGTTCTTGGGGGTCCGCTCCGCTTTGGGCATATATTCGATGGAGGTAAAGTCATCAAAGCCCAGATTGGCGTACACGTCGTTGCGGTTATAGAACGCAGCGCGGTGGTTGTGGATCGCGTGAGTGGCGTATCCGTTTTCCTTCAGGTCATAGGCCACGGACTCCACTGTCCGGTCCATCAGCCGGGTCTGGTAGGGGTACTCGCCGGGGCCAAAGAGCTTGGTGCTCATGCCGGTCAGGACTTCGCACTCGGTATTGGCGGTGCCGGCGCCCACAACGGGCACCGTCAGATAGCCGGAGGAATACTCCTCCGTCAGCTTTGTCCAGGTGGGAACCGCATCCTCAGACAGCTGCAGGTCCGTGATCTCCTTGGGGTCGATGAAAGACTCCAGCTGCACATAGATGACGTTGACATCCGTCTGCGGGTCGGCATTGACCTCGGCAGCGCCGGCCTCGGCTTCCTGGCGGAGTTTCTGCACCGACTCGGCGCTGTAATTTTCCGGGCGGCGGATGCCCTTGTTCAGCCAGGTCTGCAAGAAGCAGTAAGAAAAGCCATAATCCTCATAGGCAAACGCCAGGTTCGCAAAGGTGTTGGAGAGGTACCCCAGCCGGAAGGCCAGCGCCCAGCTGCCGCCCAACAGGCCGCCGCACAGCACCACTGCCAGCAGGCCTGCAGCCATCCGGTGGCGCAGGGGATAGTCGTTGCGGGGGCCTTTCCAGAACAGCAGGATCAATCCCACCACCAGAATCACCAGTGCCACGGCCAGCATCACGATGTATTTGGTGGACAGGTAGTTGGGCAGGGTATCCAAACCGGTGTTGAATACGGTCAGGTCCGCCACGGTAAAGGGCGTCATACGGCTGAGCAGAATGAATCCGTTGACTGCGCCGCCCACGATCCAGATAAATGAGATCAGGGCGCACCAAAAGACCCGTCTGCGCAGAAACAGCGCCGGAGAAAGTGTTGCCAGCACCAGTGCCACATTGACAACCACAGCCAGGGGATTTCCCCCCACGAACTCCAAAAACGAGTCCGCCCCATCGGTAAACGTCTTGTGGTTGAACAGTTCCACCACCAGCGTCAATACCACCGCCAGCAAAAAGATATACAGGAACGCCCTGCGTTCCTGCGGATGCCCGGCATCCGGGGCAGCGGGGGATTTCTGTGCAAGTTTCATGGTAGGGTATACTCCTTTTCTGTATTTCGTTCCAATCTTCCAGGTTTCCAATGTTCCAATTAGAGATTGATTATAGACCTTTGTTGTGAATGATTCTACCGGTTTCTAACTTTTTCTTTCGTTATTTTTTACAAACTTTCACAGAACTCCCGCTGTATTCACCCTATTTTCCCTAAGTTTCGTCTTTTTATACAGCTTTTGACGCGAATTTCCCGCATCTTTTGTTCCGACGCAACGGCGTCAAAAAAGGACCACGGGGAAAACCCGTGGTCCTTTTATTCAGGGGGGAGAGACTCTTATTCAGAGTACATGGCCTTCAGCTTCAGCAGGTGCTGATAGCGGTCCATGGCGCTCTTCTCGTTCCGCGCGAACAGATCAGAGGCACGGTCGGGGAACTCGCGAGTCAGACGGCTGTAGCGAGCCTCGTTCATCAGGAACTCCTGATAACCGCCGGCAGGCTCCTTGGAATCCAGGGTGAACTTGCCGCCCTTATCGTCGGGCTGGAAGCGGAACAGGTTCCAATAGCCGCATTCCACAGCGCGCTTCATTTCCTTCTGGCAGTTCATCATGCCGCCCTTGATGGAGTGCATCTCGCAGGGAGCATAGCCGATGATCAGGGACGGGCCGTGATAGGCCTCGGCCTCCTGGATGGCCTTCAGGGTCTGAGCGGGGTTGGCGCCCATGGCCACCTGAGCCACATAGATGTAGCCGTAGCTCATGGCGATCTCCGCCAGGGACTTCTTCTTGATCTCCTTACCGGCCGCAGCGAACTGTGCCACCTGGCCGATGTTGGAGGCCTTGGAAGCCTGTCCGCCGGTGTTGGAGTAAACCTCGGTATCGAAGACGAAGATGTTCACATCGTTGCCGGAGGCCAGGACGTGATCCACGCCGCCGAAGCCGATGTCGTACGCCCAGCCGTCACCGCCGAAGATCCACATGGACTTCTTGCCCAGATACTCCTTGTCAGCCAGGATCTCCTTGCTGAACCGGCAGTCGGGATCGGCTTCCAGCAGAGGCAGCAGCTTGGCAATGGCAGCCTTGTTGGCCTCATAGTCCTCCATGGTGGCCAGATACTCCTCGCAGGCAGCCTTCTTCTCAGCGCTCTCAGTCACGCCGGCCAGCTCCTTGATCTTGCCGGCCAGACGCTCGCGGGTGGCCTGCTGACCCAGGAACATGCCCAGGCCGTGCTCGGCGTTATCCTCGAACAGGGAGTTGGACCAAGCGGGGCCGTGGCCTTCCTTATTGGTGCAGTAAGGAGAGGTAGCGGCAGGGCCGGCCCAGGTGGGGGAGGAGCCGGGGGCGGTGGGGGTGTATCAATGAGTG
>FR890940.1:23381-51254 GCA_000436875.1 Oscillibacter sp. CAG:155
CGGGCATAGCTGGTCTCGGCGCAGCCGGCGCAGGAACCGGAGAACTCCAGCATGGGCTGCTTGAACTGGCTGCCCTTGACGGTGTTGTCCTGCATGTCCTTCTTCTCGGAGACCTTGCTGACGCAGTAGTTGAAGACCTCCTGCTGAGCAGCCTCCTGCTCCTGGGGAACCATGGTCAGAGCGCCCACGGGGCACTGGCCCACGCACACGGCGCAGCCCATGCAGTCCAGAGGAGACACAGCCATGGTGTACTTGTAGACGCCCTTGCCCTTGCCGGCCTTGATGTCCACGATCTTGGCAGCGGCGGGAGCGTTCTTGGCCTCCTCCTCAGTCAAAGCGTAGGGACGGATGGTGGCATGGGGGCAGACATAAGCGCAGTTGTTGCACTGGATGCACTTGGCAGCGTCCCAGGTAGGAACGTTCACGGCAACGCCGCGCTTCTCATAAGCGGCAGCGCCCAGCTCGAACTGGCCGTCCACGTGCTTGACGAAAGCGGACACGGGCAGAGAATCGCCATCCATCTTGTCCACGGGGTCCAGGATGGTCTTGACCTGCTCCACCAGAGCGGCGGGGCCTTCCAGAACGGTGTTGTCTTCCACGTCCTTGGCGTTCGCCCAGTCGGCGGGCACGTCGAACTTCTTGAAGGCGGTGGCGCCGGCGTCGATGGCCTTGTGGTTCATATCCACCACGTCCTGGCCCTTCTTCAGGTAGGAGTGCGTGGCGGCGTCCTTCATGTACTGGATGGCATCTGCCTCAGGCAGAACCTTGGCCAGCGCGAAGAAGGCAGACTGCAGGATGGTGTTGGTGCGCTTGCCCATACCGATCTTGGCAGCCAGGTCGATGGCGTCGATGGTGTAAACCTGGATGTTGTTCTGGGCAATGTAACGCTTGGAAGCAGCGTCCAGCTTCTCACCCAGCTCCTTGTCGTCCCACTGGCAGTTGATGAGGAAGGTGCCGCCGGGCTTGACGTCGCGGACGATGGGGAAGCCCTTGGCGATGTAGGCGGGCACGTGGCAGGCCACGAAGTCAGCCTTGTTGATGTAGTAAGAAGACTTGATGGGCTTGTCGCCGAAGCGCAGGTGGCTGACGGTCACGCCGCCGGTCTTCTTGGAGTCATACTGGAAGTATGCCTGAACATACTTGTCGGTATGGTCGCCGATGATCTTGATGGAGTTCTTGTTGGCGCCGACGGTACCATCGCCGCCCAGGCCCCAGAACTTGCACTCGATGGTGCCCTCGGGAGCCACGCCGGGAGCGGGCTTCTCCTCCAGGCTGAGGTGCGTGACATCATCCACGATGCCGATGGTGAACTGACGCTTCATCTCGTCCTTGTTCAGCTCGTCATAGACAGCGAACACGGAAGCAGGCGGGGTATCCTTGGAACCCAGACCGTAACGGCCGCCGATAACCTTGATGTCGGTCTTGCCGGCGTTGGCCAGAGCGGTGACAACATCCATGTACAGAGGCTCGCCCTGTGCGCCGGGCTCCTTGGTGCGGTCCAGCACGGCGATCTTCTTGCAGGTAGCGGGGATGGCAGCCAGCAGCTTGTCCGCACGGAAAGGACGATACAGGTGAACCTTCACCATGCCGACCTTCTCGCCGTGAGCGGTCATGTAGTCGATGACCTCCTCGGCCACGTTGCAGATGGAACCCATGGCGATGATCACGCGCTCAGCGTCGGGAGCACCATAGTAGTTGAAGAGCTGATAGTTGGTGCCCAGCTTCTCGTTGATCTTGCCCATGTACTTCTCCACCACATCGGGCAGAGCGTCGTAGTAGGGGTTGCAGGCCTCACGATGCTGGAAGAAGATATCGCCGTTCTCGTGAGAGCCGCGCATGTTGGGGCGCTCGGGGTTCAGGGCGTGCTTGCGGAACGCGGCAACGGCGTCCATATCGCACATTTCCTTCAGATCGTCGTAATCCCACACGGCAACCTTCTGGATCTCGTGAGAGGTCCGGAAACCGTCGAAGAAGTTGATGAAGGGAACACGGCCCTCGATAGCAGCCAGATGGGCCACGGGAGCCAGGTCCATGATCTCCTGGGGATCATTCTCGCACAGCATGGCGAAGCCGGTCTGACGGCAGGCCATGACATCGGAGTGATCGCCGAAGATGTTCAGGGCGTGAGTGGAGACCGTACGGGCGGACACGTGGAACACGCAGGGCAGCAGCTCGCCGGCGATCTTGTACATGTTGGGGATCATCAGCAGCAGGCCCTGAGAAGCCGTGTAGGTGGTGGTCATTGCACCGGCGGCCAGAGAGCCGTGGACGGTACCGGAAGCACCGGCCTCAGACTGCATCTCGACAACCTTGACGGTGGTGCCGAAGATGTTCTTCTGACCAGCAGCAGCCCACTGATCGACCAAGTCTGCCATGGGAGAGGACGGGGTGATCGGATAGATGCCCGCCACTTCGGTAAATGCGTAGCTGACATATGCAGCGGCATTGTTACCGTCCATGGACTTGAACTTTCTTGCCATAAACTTACCTCCTATATTTTGTAATTTGCTGCCCCCGGCAGCAAGATTACGGGTGCACGGAAATCCGGACTCTCTCCCCCCAGATTCACATGCGCTGATATTATATCACCACTCTTCCCGCCTGTAAACAATTGCTTTGTTATTTTTTGCACAAATTTTACTGTTTATGTTTCAACAATCCTCCGTTCTGGATAATTTTGCTGCTTTTTGCGTAAACGGGTTCCCTATTTTGTCTTTGTATGGTAGACTGAGCTTGAAAAAACCCCTGCGTTGTATGCTTTTTTGAGGTGATGATGGATGGTCGTTTCCGTGCGTTCTCTGGGGCTCCACGGCATCGCGGGATACGAGGTGCGGGCGGAGTGTTTTCTCTCCGGCGGACTGCCGGCTTTTGATATCGTGGGCCTGCCGGACACAGCGGTGCGGGAGGCCCGGGAGCGGGTCCGGGCGGCGGTGAAAAACTGCGGTGCCAAGTTCCCGGTCAGCCGCATTACGGTAAACCTGGCGCCGGCGGGGCAGAAAAAGGCCGGTACGGTCTACGACCTTCCCATTTTTGTTGGGCTGCTGTCCGCCTCCGGAGAACTGCCCCCGCCGCCGGCAGACGCGGCCTTCCTGGGGGAGTTGTCCCTCACCGGTGCGGTGCGGGGCGTCTCCGGCGTACTGCCCATGGCCTTGGCCGCCCGGGAGGCGGGGATCGGCACGCTGTTTGTTCCGGCGGAAAACGCCGCCGAGGCAACACTGGCCCGGGGGCTTACAGTGTACGGGGTGCCGGACGTCAACTCTCTGGTACAACATTTAAAAGGAGAGGCCCCACTTGTTCCCGTTTCCCCCTGGGTCCCGGAGCCGGAGGAGACCCCGCTGCCGGACCTGCGGGATGTGATGGGCCAGGAAAATGTGAAGCGGGCGTTGGAGATCGCCGCCGCAGGCGGACACAATCTGCTGCTCATCGGCTCCCCCGGGGCAGGCAAATCCATGCTGGCCAAGCGCCTGCCCTCCATTTTGCCGGACCTGACGCCCCGGGAGGCCCTGGAGACCTCCGGGATCTGGTCCGTGGCAGGACTGACGGACCCCGGCCACCCTCTGCTGACTCGACGCCCCTTCCGGGCGCCCCATCACACCGCCTCCGCCGCAGCACTCACCGGCGGCGGCCCCGCCCTGCGGCCTGGAGAGATGTCCCTGGCCCATAACGGTGTGCTGTTTCTGGACGAGCTGCCGGAGTTCCGTCGGGACGTTCTGGAGGCCATGCGCCAGCCCCTGGAAGAGGGAGCGGTCACCGTAGCCCGGGCAGGGGGCACGCTGCATCTGCCGGCCCGGTTCCAGCTGATCTGCGCCATGAACCCCTGCCGCTGCGGCTGGCGGGGCCATCCCTCACACCGCTGCACCTGCTCGGGCCGGGATGTGGAGCGCTATGTGGAAAAGATCTCCGGCCCGCTGCTGGACCGCATCGACCTCCATGTAAATGTCCCCTCTGTGGAGTACGACGCCATCCGCCGCCGGGAACCGGCGGAGTCCTCCGCCGCCGTGCGGGAGCGGGTCTGTGCCGCACGGGCCATCCAGTCCCGCCGCTTCGAGGGCACCGACATCGCCTGCAACGCCCAGATGACCGCCTCCATGATCGGGCAGTTCTGCCGCCTGAGCGGGGCCGGGGATGCGCTGATGCGCTCCGCCTTTGAACGCATGGGGCTGACGGCCCGATCCCACGACCGGATTCTCCGGGTGGCCCGCACCATCGCGGATCTGGACGGGGAGGCGGACATCCTGCCTCAGCACCTGGCGGAGGCCATCCAGTTCCGGAATACGGACATCCTGCGTGGATAAAAAAGAGACGGCTCACGCCGTCTCTTTTTCCGCATTTTCATGACCGGGCAATAGACTGGTATACCTCCCGGGGAATCACAAACTCCGGTGTTCCCACGAACCCGGCAGCAACAGTGTATTCGTCAAACACCAGCACCAGATCCCCGTCCTCATTCCAGTAGAAATTCTGATCGGGCGCAATGGCGGTGAACTGATCGGGGAAGTACCCGGCAGTCTCGTCCTGTGCCATCCGTTCCTCCATCTGCCGCCGCACCTCGTTTGAGAGGACGGTGACATAGTCCGCATCCGGCTGGAACAGATCTCCAAGGGTCACCACCTGATCGGTGGTCTTATCAATGTGGTAGATCTTGATAAACTCGGCCCCGCTGGCCTGGGTCCGGGTGGCGTTGATCCGCAGGGTGAACCAGCTGTCGGTGTTGGTAACCACCTCACTGGACACATCCAGCCCCAGATACCCTTCGCCCGTGTCCTTGCAGTCCTCCTGGAACTGGGCGATCAGGCGGTCCGTGTAGGCCTGTACCTCATCGCTGACCTGACCGGCAGCCTCACCACCGGAGAGTTCCGGCACCGATACATCGGCGGAGCTGTGTCCGTCGTCATAGGTGTACTCCCGGAACGTGACAATTTCCACCAGTGCCCCCAGGACCGGCACATCCGACAATGCCGCTGCCGCGGTGGGGGACACGTTGGGCACAGCGATAAACGCCGCCACGACGGCCGCCGCCCAGGCCATCCACCGCTTGGTGTGCTTTCTGCGCGGCGCAGATTCTTTCGATGTTTCCATAGCTGTCTCCTCCAGAGCGGCGCAGGTGCGGAAGACCCGACCGGCGTAGTCCTCCGGCAAGGAGAATGGTTCTTTCTTTGCCCGCTCTTTCAACTCGTTGTCAAATTGCTTCATACCGCACCTCATTCTTCTCTCAGCAGCAGCCGCAGCCGCGCCCGTGCCCGGGACAGGCGGGTCTTGACGGCAGCTTCACGAATTCCCAGAATTCCGCTGATCTCCCGAATGGAAAACCCCTCATAATAAAACAGCGTCACAACACTGCGCAGATCGTCGTTCAGAGCAAGAACCGCTTGCCAGAGGGTCATCCGCTCGGTGGGATCTTCTGACGGCGCCGGCAGGAAATCCTCCACCTCCGTCAGATCCACGGTAGACTTTCGTCCGCGGCAGGCATCATAGCACTTGTTGGCCAGGATCCGCAGAATCCAGGGTTTGAACTTGTCCAGGCTGCGCAGGTCACCGCGATGGGCAAAGGCCGCGCAAATGGCCTCCTGCACCGCATCCTCGGCATCCTCGTCACTGTGGAGGATGGCTCTTGCCGTGCGAAACATGGCTTCCTGATTCTGGATCACCTGGGTGCAAAATACTTCTTTACTGATCAATGGCGTCTCCTGCATAGGCAACGCGCCTCCTCCTTTCCCGGAACTTTTGGACCGGTCATCTATATAGATGGCCGCGGCAGACAAAAGGTGACACATAACCCGCCATTTTTTTGCGGTGCGGTCCTCTCCGGTCGGATCATTATACGGCGGAGGCCGCTTTTTGAAAAGCGATTTTTCCGGGCAGCAACCGTTTTCCATAAAAAAAGCGGACCTGACGGCCCGCCTTTCTTGATTCCTTATTTGTAATGGTAAGCCGTGCCGGTGCTCAGTCGTCGTAGTCGCTCTCCCACTTGAGGATCTGACCGCTGACAGCGTCGATCTCGCAATCGTACTCCATCCGGCCGCTGCGCAGCTCCACCTCGTAGACGGTGCGTCCGTCGTCCCGGTCCAGCTGGCACTTGACCACCGTGGCCCCACTGGGTGCCCGATTCAGTGCGATGCTCTTGGCCTTCTCCGCAGAGATCACGCTGCCGCTGCCGGAGGCGGCGGTTCCAATGTCAAAGTTCTCCAGTTCCCGGTCGGAGCTGAGGATGGCACCGGTCAGGGCATCGATGTCATAGTCGTATTCCGTATTGCCGCTGTAAAATTCCACCTCGTACTCGGCCCGGCCGTCATCCCAGTCCAGGCTGGCCTTCAAAAACACCGCGTTGGCGGCCTTCACACCGGCGTCCGCCAGGGCGATCTCCTTGGCCCGGCTCTGGGTGATATAGCTGCCGCTGTCCGACTTCTGGGAAGCCGCCCGGTCCGCCGTCACCAGCTTCACGGTATCGGTGGCGGAATCATAGCTGACCTCCATGCCGGCAGCCTCGCATACTGCCCGGACGGGGGCATAGGTGGTGCCGTTGTAGAGGAACACCGGGACCTTCTTGCCGTTGGCGTCCCGGGGGGTGAACTTCGCGCCGTTGATGGAGATGCCGATCCCGTCCTCCACTTCAATGGTGCGGGAGGCGGCAGTCGCCGTGACGCCCAGTGCCGTCACCATCGCCACCAGCAGCAGGGCGGAGCCAAAACCTTTCCAGTAACCAGTCTTCTTCATAGCGATTCTCCTTTTCTTGTTTTTCTTCGGCGGTGCGCTTCCGCCCTCTCTGTCTTAGTAACGGCGGAGCCCGCCGGTTTATTGCACGCCTCTTTTATTTTTTTGGAAAATTTTTTGCGGGACGGCCTGTCTGAAAATCAGGGCTTTTTCTCAGGCCTCAAATGCAGTATAATATAGAGTATCATGCGCAAGTATTTCCGCGATTTCGCGTATTCGGAGGAGCATTTATGAACCAACACGAGATTTTTCTGCTCAAGCTGGGCGAGGTGGTCCTCAAGGGCCTCAACCGCCGGTCCTTTGAGGACAAGCTCATGAGCAACGTCAGCCGCCGTCTGCGCCACTACGGCAGCTTCCAGGTCTACACCCGCCAGAGCACCATCTACGTGGAGCCCCAGGGGGACAAGTGTGACCTGGAGGGTGCCTGGAAGGCCTGCCGGCAGGTATTCGGCGTTGTCTCCGTAGCCCGGGCAGTACCCTGCGAGAAAACGGTGGAGGCTATCGTGGAGACCGCCAAGACCTATCTGCGCGACGCCTTTGCCGCCGCACACAGCTTCAAGGTAGAGAGCCGTCGGGCCGACAAGACCTTCTATCTCAACTCCATCCAGCTCAGCCAGGCAGTGGGCGGCGATCTGGCAGAGGCATTTCCCAACGTAGCGGTAGACGTCCACACGCCGGACCTCACGGTGTTTGTGGAGATCCGGGAGAAGGCCGCCTACGTCCACGGTGCCTCGGAGCCCGGCGCCGGCGGACTGCCGGTGGGCATGGGCGGCCGGGCGGTGAGCCTGCTCTCCGGCGGCATCGACTCTCCCGTCTCCTCCTGGATGATGGCCCGCCGGGGCGTGGAGCTGGAGATGGTCCACTTCGTCTCCCCGCCCTACACCTCCCAGCAGGCCCAGGACAAGGTGCTGGAACTGGCCCGGCTGCTGACGGCCTACTGCGGCCGAATGCTGGTCCACATCGTCCCCTTCACGGAGATCCAGGAGGAGATCCGCCGCAACTGCCCGGAGGAGTACTTCACCCTCATCATGCGCCGCTTCATGATGCGCATCGCCGAGGCCGTGGCGAAGAAGGCGGGGGCCAAGGCCCTCATCACCGGCGAGTCCCTGGGCCAGGTGGCAAGCCAGACCATGATGGCCCTGGGCGTCACGGAGGATGTGACCACCATGCCGGTGCTGCGGCCCCTGATCGGTATGGACAAGGTGGAGATCATCCGCATCGCCCGGGAGATCGGCACCTTCGACACCTCGATTCTCCCCTATGAGGACTGCTGCACTGTCTTTACGCCCCGTCACCCTGCCACCCGCCCGGACCTGGAGGCCGTACGGGCCGCCGAGGCGGTGCTGGATGTGGATGGTCTGGTGGCCAAGGCCATGGCCGGGGAGACCTGGGTCCGGGTCAAGGTCACCGACGAGGCCAAGATCTGAGGGAGGCGCAGAGCATGGCACACACCGCGGAACTCATCGCCGTGGGCACGGAGCTGCTTTTGGGCAACATCGCAAACACCAACGCCCAGGTCCTCTCCCAGAGCCTCTCCGCCCTGGGTATCGACGTCCACTGGCACACGGTAGTGGGGGACAACCCCCAGCGTCTGAAAGAGGCGCTGGACATCGCCCGCCGCCGGGCGGACATCCTCATCACCACCGGCGGACTGGGCCCCACCTATGACGATCTGACCAAGCAGACCATCTGCGCCGCCTTTGGAAAGCCCCTGGTGCTCCACCCGGACATTCTGGAGGACATTCAGACCTTCTACGAGTCCGCCCTCCATGTGCCCATGCCGGACAACAACGCCCAGCAGGCCCAGCTGCCGGAGGGCTGCACCGTGTTCGACAACCCCGTGGGCACCGCCCCCGGCTGCGCCTTTGAAGCCGGCGGCATCCACGTGCTGATGCTGCCGGGTCCGCCCCACGAGATGGAGACCATGCTCCATCGCTGGGTGGAGCCGTATCTCCGGGCCCTTTCCAGCGAGGTCATCGTCTCCCGGGACATCATGACCTTCGGCATGGGGGAATCCTCTGTGGATTCCCTGCTCCACGAGACCATGAGCCGCATGGAAAACCCCACCCTCGCCACCTACGCCAAGCCCTGTGAGGTGCGGCTGCGGGCCACTGCCAAGGCTCCCACCCGGGAGGCGGCGGAGGCCATGCTGGACCCGGTGGAAGCGCAGGTCCGGGCCGCACTGGGCGACGTGGTGTACAGCGTGAATGTGGGAGGTCTGCCGGAGGTTTGTCTGGCGCTTTTGAAAGAGCGCCATCTCACCTTCGCCACCGCTGAGAGCTGCACCGGCGGCCGGGTGGCGGAGCGGATCACCGCTCTGCCCGGAGCTTCTGCCGTGTACCGGGGCGGCGTGGTCAGCTACTGGACGGAGGTGAAGGCCGCCGTGCTGGGGGTACCCCAGCCTCTGCTGGACCAGTACGGCGCCGTGTCGGAGGAATGTGCCCGGGCCATGGCGGAGGGCGCCCGGCGCATCACCGGGGCGGACCTTGCCGTATCCGTCACCGGTGTGGCAGGACCGGACCCTGACGAGCGGGGCGTGCCGGTGGGTATCATCTACATCGGCCTTGCCACGCCGGAGGGTACCTTCTGCCGAAAGATGGACTCCGGCCGCCGCCGGCGGGACCGCATCCAGGCTCTGGCCGCCAACCACGCCTTCGACCTGATCCGCCGGTATCTCACGGGGCTGCCCATCGCGCCGCCGTCGCTGGAGGGCAATCCCTGAGGCGGCGAAGTATTCCCGTTTGTAACGGTCCGATATTCCACTTTGCAGATGAAAAGCGGAGGCATCAGCCTCCGCTTTTTCCACATTCTGACTATCCCAGCGCCACATCCAGCACCATCATGATGAGAAATCCCACCACAAAGCCGCAGGTCCCGGCCCTGCTGTGGGCCTGGGGCACCAGCTCCTCCACCACCACATACAGCATGGCCCCGGCGGCAAAGCTCAAAAGCCACGGCATCAGCGGTGCCACACCCGCCGCCGCCAGCACCACCAGCACGCCGAAGAGGGGCTCCACGGCACCGGAGAGCATCCCGCCCAGAAAGGCACGGGGCCGGGACCATCCCTCCTGCCGCAGAGGCAGGGCCACTGCGGCGCCCTCCGGGAAGTTCTGGATGCCGATGCCCATGGCCAGCGCTACCGCGCCGGCAAAGCCGTCCCCCTGAGCCGCCAGCGCAAAGGCCAGGCCCACCGCCATTCCCTCCGGCACGTTATGTAGGGTGATGGCGGTCATCAGCAGCGTGGTCTGCCGCCAGGAGGCCGTCATGGCCTGCCGCCTCCGCCGCAGACGGGGCAGCAGTGCGTCCAGCGCCGCCAGAAACGCCACTCCCGTCAGCATGCCTCCCGCCGCCGGGACCCAGCCCGGCAGAGGCCCCTCCGCCGCCTGGTCAATGGCCGGCAGCAGCAGGCTCCACACGGAAGCCGCGGTCATGACCCCCGCGGCAAACCCCAGCAGTGCCCGCTGAAAGCGGGGATGGGGCTCTCCCGCCAGAAAAAACACCAGTGCGGCACCCAGCGTGGTCATCAGAAAGGTGAATCCGGTACCCAGCGCCGCCCATCCAAGTGATTGCAGCATACGATCAACGCCTCTTCCTCGATTCGGGCGGAACACCGCCCGTATGCCAGTATAGGCGGCAGGGCGCCCGCTGGTGACTGGGCTTGCTTTCCCCGGAAAAGTATGCTATGGTGGAGATACCAAAAAGAAACAGGAGCGCTCATATAGGTTCGCTGGGAAGGGTGCGAACGTCTCTACGGAGCCGCCGAAAGGCTCTGCTATGGGTGTCTGGCCGGTGGGCGTTTGATTGCTTTCGGACGGACACTCCTTTTCTTTTGTGCGGAACACCGCGAAGAAAGGAGCTGGCAGCATGGCGCTGACCATCATCAAGGGCACCATTGTCTCCGCCCCCGCCCTGGGACGGATGGACATCACGGATCACGGGTATCTCGTTGCGAAAGACGGGGTAATCCAGGGCGTATACGAAACCCTGCCGGAGGAATTTTCCGGCGCGGAGGTGGAGGACTTCGGCGACTGCCTGGTGCTCCAGAGCTTTGCGGACCTCCATCTCCATGCCCCCCAGTACCCCATGCTGGGCACCGGCCTGGACCTGCCGCTGCTGGACTGGCTCAATGCCTACGCCTTCCCAGCGGAGGCCCGGATGGCCGACACGGACTACGCCCGGGACACTTACCGCCGCCTGGCCCGGGAGCTGATTGAAAACGGCACCACACGTGTGGCCATGTTCTCCTCTCTCCACACCGACGCCACGCTGATTTTGATGGAGGAACTGGAGAAAGCGGGCATCGAGGGCTTTGTGGGCAAGGTGAACATGGACCGCAACTCCGCCCCCGGCGTACTGGAGGAGACCACGGAGGAGTCCATCCGGGAGACGGAGCGGTGGCTGGCGTCCTGTGGCCGTTTTACCCACATCCACCCCATGATCACGCCCCGGTTCACCCCCTCCTGCACCGACACACTGATGGCCTGGCTGGGAAAAACCGCCGCGGAGCAGAACCTCCCCGTCCAGTCCCACCTCTCCGAAAACGACCGGGAGATCGACTGGGTCCGCCAGCTCCACCCGGACTGCGCCCAGTACTGGGAGACTTACGCCAAGTTCGGTCTCTGGAATGACCGCACCCTGATGGCCCACTGCGTTTGGTCCGACGCCCGGGAGCGGAAGGCCATGAAGGACGCCGGCGTCACCGTGGTCCACTGCCCGGACTCCAACGTCTGTCTGTG
Source organism: Oscillibacter sp. CAG:155 (assembly GCA_000436875.1). GTDB lineage: Bacteria > Bacillota > Clostridia > Oscillospirales > Oscillospiraceae > Oscillibacter. The sequence goes on from FR890940.1 coordinate 34,829, forward strand.
CTCCGGCACCGCTCCGGTGCGGACCATGCTCAACGAAGGGCTCAAGGTGGCCCTGGGCAGCGACGTGGCGGGTGGCAGCCAGCTCAGCCTGTTCGAGGGAACCGCCGCCGCCATCCGGGCCTCCAAGGTCCGGCAGATGACCGACCCGGACCATCCCGCGTTTTTGACGGTGGCAGAGGCGTGGTATCTGGCCACCTCCGCCGGAGCGGCCTACTTCGGTGAGGCACCGGGCTTTGCTCCCGGCAACGCTCTCCACGCCATGGCGCTTGCCGACGACCAGCTACCCCGGGTCCGTCCCCTGACGGGGCAGGAGCGGTTTGAGCAGTGCGTCTACCGCCGGCAGAAAAACGCCATCCGGGCCGTGTGGAGCGCCGGGCGGAAGGTGTACACCGCCGAATGACCGCCGGGCGGCGCACGCCCCGCATCAACGAAAGAGGAGACCCATATGGGTCTCCTTTTTTGCTGCGGTCAGCCGAAGTCATGGCGGCTGCCGCCGTCGCTGCCCAGGCGCTCATAGACCCGGACAATAGCCTCGATCTTCTGAAAGCACGTCTCGTCCGAGAGCGTATCGTCCTCCAAAATCGCCTTGATCTCTCCCAGGGCCCGACAGCAGGCGCTCTCCGCCAGCTTCTGGACATCCACGCCGGGAATGGTGACCTGGACGCGCTGCCCCGCCAGGGCATGGGCCAAAATTTCCGCGTAAAGTTCCATCTGCTCCCCCTCAATACGTTTATGTGACGTATTTTAACGCAGTGCCTGTGTTAGAGTCAAGAAAAATACGTCACATAAACGTTGGAGGGACCATGAAAAAGATTGCCTATGACAGCAACAAAAATGTCATTCATGCCCGTCTGCGGTATTACCGCAATCTGCGGGGGCTCACGCAGGAGCAGGTGGTCGCAAAGATGCAGGTGATGAACGTGAACATGGACCAGCAGATGCTCAGCAAGATCGAAAACAACCGCCGCATCGTTACGGATTATGAGCTGGCCTGCCTGTGCCGGATTCTCAATGTGACGGAGCGGGAGCTGCTGGCGGATTTTTACGACGGAGTTCCCCCGGAGAAATAAAAAAAGAGAGCCGTACGGCTCTCTTTTTTTAGGTTCAGGTCCCGCTCAAAACAGATGGATCACACCGGCGGTGAGCAGGGAGATCAGGCCCCCGGCGATCACCACGCCTGCGAAAATGGCTGGAATGGCATGGCGCATCCGAATGTCCAGCAGCGCCGCCACCAGCGCCCCGGTCCAGGCGCCGGTCCCCGGCAGCGGCACCGCCACCAGGATCATCAGCCCCGGCAGGCGGTACTTGCGCACCAGGCGCCCCTTCAGGTGGGCCCGGCGCTCCAGGCTCCGGATCTTGGGGCCGAAAAAATCGCTGTCCCGCAGCCAGTCAAAGATCCGGCGAATCAGCAGCATGATAAACGGCACCGGCACCATATTGCCCAGAATCGCCGCCACGCACGCAACGGTCGGGGACAGTCCCGCGGCAACACCCACCGGGATGGCGCCCCGCAGTTCCAAAACCGGCACCATGGCGGTCAAAAACGTCAGCAGGATCTCGTGAAACATCGTCTCTTCTACGGCCATGAACGCTCCTCCGGAATCTGGGGCTGCAGAGCGGGCCTGCCCGCTCCGCGCATGTGTCTAGTTTACTCCAGGTTGAGATGTTTTTTCAAGAAGTATGTGGTAACGACATAGAAAACCGCCCCATATACCACGCTGGCCAGGATCATCACTCCCATGCCCAGATGGAGGCCCGTGATACCCTCACTGGGGATCTGCAGCTTCCAGATGAGCCCGGATACCGCCTGCGTGCTCATCACCGCCAGTAGCACACCGCCGATCATTTGGACGGCGAACTGGAAGATGAAGAAGAACGCCACGGACCAGGCAGTCTTATGATTGGAGAAACTGTGTCCCACCGCCATGGCGGCGTAAAACTGCAAGCTGAAGGCAATACACGCCACAAAGGCCAGCACCACCAGTTCCACCATAAACAGCGTGCCGTTGATGGCATAATATGTGGTCATATTCTCAAAGATCTGCTTCATGACCCTTGCAAATCCCTCCAGGAAACTGATGTTGAGGGCCATGACCGCAAAGGAGATCATCACCGCCACACCGGTTGCGATAAACCACACGGACGAGACAATCAGCTTGCTCCAGATCTGCTGGTGGACAGAGACCGGCAGGGTAAACATCAAATACCCCTCATCGCCCAGCAAGTTCTTGTAAAACCGCTGGAGCATCAGAAGAAAGCTCACCACACACACCGCCAGAATGGCCACCACAAAGGCCAGCGCCAGCAGTCCGCCCAAAATCCGCAAAATGGTGAAAGAACTGTCCATGATGCCCCGGGTGGAGAGATTGGCGCCCAGTGCCGTCACCAGCAGCACCAGATAGACCGGGCCCATGACTCGGGCCGTGGCACGGAATTCGTGCTTTAAAAGTTTCCTCAGCATTTGAACACCTCCCGGAACAGTGCATCCACGCTCATGCCCTTCTCCTCCCGGATCTCATCCACGGAGGACTGGAGCACCACCTGCCCCTGGTTGATAAAGATCACGTCGTCCAGCACTTTTTCCACATCAGAGATCAGATGCGTGGAAATGATGACAGAAGCCTCAGGGTTGTAGTTTGTGATGATGGTGGAGAGAATGTAATCCCGGGTGGCCGGGTCCACGCCGCCGATGGGCTCATCCAGCAAATACAGCTTGGCTGCCCGGCTCATGACCATAATGAGCTGCACCTTCTCCCGGGTACCCTTGCTCATCTGCTTGATCCTCTGACGGGGGAAGATCCCCAGCCGCTGGAGCATCTCCTCCGCCGCGTCCCGGCGGAAATCCCGGTAAAAGTCCCCGTAAAAGTCCATCAGCTGCGCCGCGGACATCCAGGTGGGGATGGCCGTGCGTTCCGGCAGATAGCTGACGGATGTATGGCTCTCCCGGCCCGGTACACTGCCGCACACCAGGATCTCACCCTCACTGGGCGTGAGCAGGCCGTTGGCCAGCTTGATGAGCGTGGTCTTGCCGCTGCCGTTGGGACCCAGCAGACCCACGATCCGCCCCGGCTCCACCTGCAGATTCACATGGTTCAGCGCCGATACGCCGCCATATCGCTTCGTCAATTCCTTACATTCCAGAACCGCCATCGGTGATTCCCTCCTTATCTGTTTCCTGCCGCAGCAGGGCAATCATTTCCTCCTGCTGGTATCCCAGCTGCCGCATGGCAGCCAGAAATACCTGAATATGGTGTTCCGCAAGTCCCCGCTTCGCCGCGTTGATCATGTTCCGATCCTCCGTTACAAACCTGCCGGCGGTCCGCTGACTGTATACCAGTCCGTCCCGCTCCAGCTCCGTCAATGCCCGCTGCATGGTATTGGGGTTGACCCCGGCCTCCATGGCCAGGTCCCGCACCGACGGCAGCCGTTCCCCGGGAGGGAATGCCCCGAAGACGATTCCAACCTTGATCTGCAGAATCAGCTGCGCATAAATCGGCGCGTCATTGGAAAACTCCCATTTCACAACGACACCTCCCGCTCTTTGTATTGTTGTACTAAGTGATTAATACAATAACACAAAATTGCGATTTGTCAAGGGGCGAGAACTGCTTTTCAAAATTTTTTTGTGCCGGGCAGTTTTTCCTTCCCCCAGGGGCAGGGCGTTTGCTTTTTAGAGGACCTTCTTGTATAATAAAAAAAATTTTTTTGAAAACGAAAGGGCTTTTTGAAACCGGCAGAGTTCCGCGACCCGCATTGAAGGAGGAAACAACATGTCTGAGGAATGTCATGAGATTTGCTTTATTGCGCCATCCGAAAGCCTGGCGCAGCGGGCAAAAAAAATCATCCGCCAGCGAGAGCTTTCCATTCCGGTCTATACGGCCGTGCTGGAGGATGCCGTAACCCTGGCGAAGGACATGATCCAGCAGGGGACGTGGCTTTTTATCAGCCGGGGCGTGACCCGGGAACTCCTGGAGCACACCACGCAGACCACCGTGGTCAAGGTTCCGGTCCTGGCCTCAGACTATATCCCTGTGTTTGAAAAAATCCAGCATATCCAGGGACTGATTGCATTTTTCGCCTCCGAACCCATCAGCGATGAGTTACAGACGATTTGCTACTTGCTGAACATCTCCATGCGCCAATACCAATTCTCGGATACCACCTCTTGCCGGGCCTGCATGCAGCAGGCGGTGAAGGACGGTGCGGTATGGGGCGTCGGCGGAGTCGTGTCGGCCCAATACGCCCAGGAGGCCGGGCTGCCCTATACGGTTACGGAGAGCTCAGACAGCGCCATTTTCCAGGCAATCGAGACGGCATGCCAGCTCTGCCAGCTGCAAAAGGAGAACACGCAGAAGCAGGAGCGGCTTCAGATCCAGCTGGAGCGCTACCAAAACATTCTGAACTACACCCACGATGCCATCGTCGCGGTGGACGCCCAGGGAAGGGTGGAGGTCACCAACCGGGTGGCCGAGAACATGCTGGACCAGACCCAAAAGCCCTTCATCGGCAAACCCGTTGAACAGGTGCTGCCCAATACCCACATGACCGCCGTGCTCCACAGCGGCGTTGCGGAAACAGACCAACTGATGAATATTGACGGGACGCTGGTATCCACCAATCGCGTTCCGATCATTGTCAATGATAAAATCCAGGGGGCCGTGGCAACCTTCCAGGACATCAAGTCCATCCAGAGTACTGAGCGAAACGTCCGGATCAAGCTGCACGAAAAAGGACTGCTGGCAAAATATCATCTCTCCGATATCGTGGGAAATTCCCCGGCGATCCAGTCCGCAAGGGAGATGGCCGCCATGTTTGCGGATTCGTCGTTTACCGTGATGCTCTACGGAGAGACCGGCACGGGAAAGGAAATGTTTGCCCAGGGAATCCACAATGCCAGTCCCAGACGGGATGGCCCGTTTGTGGCTGTAAATTGCACGGCACTTTCCAAAAGCCTGCTGGAATCCGAGCTGTTCGGTTACTCGGACAGCTCCTTTACCGGCGCAAAGCGGGGAGGCAAGCCGGGGCTTTTTGAGATCGCCCACGGCGGCACTATTTTCCTGGATGAGATCGGTGAGCTTCCGGCAGAATTCCAGGCCCAGTTCCTCCGGGTGCTTCAGGAAAAAGAGGTGCGCCGTGTGGGCGGGGATACCGTGATCCCGGTGGATATCCGGGTCATCGGCGCAACCAACCGCAATCTGATGCAGCGGGTGGAGGAGGGATGTTTCCGGCGGGACCTGTACTATCGTCTGAATGTCCTGGCAATCAGCATTCCGCCCCTTCGGGACCGGGAGGACGATTTTCTGCAGATCGCAGAGTCCATCTACAGCCGGATCGACGCTTCCGCCACCCCAGAGGCCCGGCAAAACTTCCGCAGGATCATGGAGCACTACCGCGGCTGCCCGTGGCAGGGAAATGTCCGGGAGCTGACCAACCTGGTGGAGCGGGTCTGTCTTCTGCAGAAGCGGGGGCTGTCAAACCAGAAGATGCTGGAGTTCCTTGGAGAAATGACGCCGCTGGAATCCCAGCTGCAAAAACCCGAAGACGCGGCAGGCCTTCCGCAGTCATCAGGAGAGCTTGCACACATGGAGCGAGCCCTGATCCAGCAGGTGCTGGATAAAAACGGCGGGAACATCGCGCAGGCGGCCCGGGAGCTTCACATCAGCCGGGCAACCCTGTATCGCAAGCTGAAAAAGTAATCTGTTTTATTTTGAGACAGTGTATCGTATCAAATGAGTACACCTGATGCGATACGCTGTCTTTTTTCGTAAATTTCTTGCAAATAGCAGGTCAAATTAGACAAAAAGGGAAAAAGCATTTTGTTGAACAAAGAGTTTTGGGGGAATTTTTCGGGCATATCGCTCGATTGGCACATTTATTGCTTTATAATCTGGGCGATTGATCAATTTACCATGGGAGAATGGGAATTCCCCCCAACGTACCGCCCAACTTCTGATATGGCCATTCAGAAAGAGGCGGAATTGGAAAAAAGGATTGGTATCTATGAACAGTATTGCGTTAATATCCCTGCTGGTTCTGATTCTGGTCATTGTCATCGGCTTTGTCCGAAAGATCAACGTGGGACTCGTCGCGATTCTGGCCGCCGTTATTCTCGGTTCGGCGGGAGGAGACAGTGATCTCGGTTCGGCGGTAGGAGACAGTGATTCCGACATCATCGGCGGCTTTGGAGCAAGCCTCTTCATCATGCTGCTGGGCGTCTCCTTCCTCTGCGCAGTGGCCACAACCAACGGTTCTCTGGAACTGGCTGCGAAGAAGTTCCTCCGGCTCTCCGGCGGACATGCTGTGGTCGCTCCGTTTCTGATGTACATCATCGGATACGTGATTGCAGCCATCGGGCCGGGCTGTGTGCCGGCGCTGGGCATTGTGGCCGCCTTGTCTTTGCCGCTGGGCAAGACCACCGGGTATGACTCCGTCATGCTGGCGGCCGTGGGTCAGCTGGGCTCCATGGCGGGACGGTTCTCTCCCATCACACCGGAGTCTGTACTGATCAAAGGCCTTGCCGATGAGCAGGGCATCACCGGCTATCAGACCAATGTGCTGATCTATGCCACGGTCACAACCATCGTTTTGTCGGTTGCCATCTTCTTCCTCTTTAAGAGCCACAAGGTGAAGGATCGCTGCACGGAGCAGGAATCCACGGCCAAGTTCAACCGGAGCCAGATCCTGACACTGCTGGGCTTTTTGGTGGTCATCATCGCCAGCGCCTTCTTTGACCGCAACGTGGGTCTGATTTCCTTCGCCGTCGGTATTCTCCTGGTGGCTTTGAATGCGGCCGACGAAAAAGAAGTGTTCCGCACGGTTTCCTGGTCCACGCTGATCATGGTTACCGGCGTGGGCATGCTGATGGAGATTGTGATGAATGAGGGCGGCGTGGAACTGATGTCCAACGCGCTGGCATCCATTATGACGCCCCGGACCGCTGTGGCCATCCAGGGTCTCTCCGCCGGCCTCCTCTCCTGGTTCAGCTCCGCCATCGGCGTGGTGTGGCCCACCATGGTGCCCACCGTCAGCTCCATTGCGAATACCGTAGGCGTGAGCCCGGACAGCCTGATTACAATTATGTGCCTGACCGCATCCTATGCAGGATTCAGCCCCGCCTCCACCGGCGGCAGTCTGATTCTGGCCGCCAACGCCACCGATCCCAACTTCACCAAGGAGAAGGAGAACAAGCTCTTTGTCAAGCTGTTCATCATGTCGGTGTGCATGGTGCTGGCCGTCGTAATCGCCGCGCTCTTCGGCCTGTACAGCATTCTGTGAGGGCTTTCCCAAACAACCTGATCTGCATTTTAAATGAAAATTGATGAAATAACGAGGTGTTTCAAATGAGTGAAAATAAAGGGCTTCTGGACGGCGTGGTCGTTCTGGATCTGACGCGGGTGCTGGCAGGACCGTACTGCGGCGCCATCCTGGCCGACATGGGTGCAACGGTCATCAAGGTTGAAAATCCCAAGGGCGGCGATGACAGCCGCAGCATGGGCCCCTTCGTCAACGACAACAGCGTGTATTTCGCCAACTTCAACCGCAGCAAGGTGGGCTGCACGCTGAATCTGAAAGACCCGGAGGCAAAAGAGATTTTCAAGGAAATGGTGAAAAAGGCGGACATTGTCATTGAGAACTACCGCCCCGGCACCATGGAAAAGCTGGGCTTGGGCTACGATGTGCTCAAGGAGGTCAATCCGGCGATCATCTACGGCGCCGTCTCCGGCTTTGGCCACACCGGCCCCCTGAGCAAGCGTGCAGGCTATGACATCGTGGGGCAGGCCATGGGCGGCCTGATGAGCACCACCGGCTGGCCCGGCGGAAAGCCCACCCGTGTCGGCACGCCTATGGGCGACGTGCTGGGCGGCCTGAACCTGACCATCGGCGTACTGGCCGCTCTGGTGAACCGCCAGAAAACCGGTCTGGGGGAGAAGGTTGACATTGCTCTGGTGGATTCCGTGGCCTCCGCCATGGAGAATATCACCATGATCTATCAGTCCACCGGCCGGATTCCCCAGCGGATCGGCAACCGCTATGAGTCCACCTATCCCTATGACGCCTTCCCGGCCAAGGACGGCGACGTGATCATTGCCGCCGGCAACAACAAGCTCTACGGCATTTTGTGCGACGTCATGGGCCGTCCGGAGCTGAAGCAGGACCCCAGATTCCTGGAGGTCAAGGACCGGGTGGCCAACCACGAGGCGATGTATGAGATCGTCTCCGCATGGTCCAAGCAGCATACCGTCGATGAGGTCGACCAGCTGCTCAACGCGGCAGGATGCCCCGCCAGCCCGGTCAACACCATCGACCGCATGGTGGTGGACCCCCAAATCGCCGGAGCCCGGGAGATGTTCCCGGAAATTGACCAGCCCGGTATCGGCAAGCTGCACATCACGGCCATGCCTCAGAAGCTGACCCGCACAAAATCCTACCCCAGAAAGCCCGCCCCCCTGCTGGGAGAGGACAACGCCGAAATCTATCAGAAAATGCTGGGATTCGATCAGGCCAAGCTGGACGAATTGAAGGCAAAGGGCGTTATTTGACCCTGCGGAAAAGGAGCGTTTGACAATGTCGAAAAAAATTGAAGTGATTGAAGTCGGCCCCCGGGACGGATTTCAAAGTGTAAAAGCGGACTGCAGTCTGATCCCGATGGAGGAGAAGCTGAAAGTCATTGACGAGCTGATTGCCTCCGGCGTGCAGCACATGGAATTCACCTCTTTTGTCAGCCCCAAGGCCATCCCCCAGCTGGCAGATGCGGCGGAGGTCACCAAAACGGTGCTGGACCGGTATCCTCAGGCAGACCTGTTTGCACTGGTGCCCAATCTGCGGGGCGCACAGAATGCCTACGCCCTGGGGCTGCGGAAGGTGTGCTACGTGGTCTCTCTGAGCAAGAGCCACAACAAGGCAAACATCAACCGCACCCATGAGCAGTCTCTCCAGGCGTATCAGGAGATCCGCCGGGAACTCCCTGATCTGAATGTGATCGTGGATTTGGCCACCACCTTCGGCTGCCCCTTCGAGGGGAAGTATGAAGATCCCGACCAGGTGGTTGCGTTTTTGAAGGACTACATGGACGCCGGCATGAATACCTGCTGCCTGTGCGATACCATCGGAATCGCAGACCCCGCTCAGGTGCGCCGTGTGATTTCCGCCCTGCAAAAAGCATACCCGTCTCTGGAACTGATGGTCCACTTCCATGACACCCGGGGCCTGGGCATGGTCAATACGCTGACCGCCATTGACATGGGCGTGACCAAGGTCCAGTCCGCACTGGGCGGTCTGGGCGGCTGCCCCTTCGCCCCCGGCGCCTCCGGCAATTTGTCCACAGAGGACCTGGTCTGGATGCTCAACGAGATGGGCTACGACACCGGCATCACATTCTCCAAGATCCTTGCCGCTGCCAAGCATCAGGTGGCGGAAATCTCCGGTCAGTACAGCGGACATCACATCTGCATCCAGCAGGAGACCCCCTGCAAAAAGTAAGCGCGCTCCGCTGATCCCCGGATACCCTGTGTTTGGCGGCAGCGTCCGCCCCCCCAATGCAGGGATTCCATCGTGCGGAACCGCAAAAGATTATAAAAGAAGAGGGAGCCCTACTCTCCAGGGCTCCCTCTTCTTTTGCCGGCATCAGCCGGCGGGAACAGTCGTATCCTTTTTCTTCTGGTGCGATGCGTTTAAACAATCAGGCCGCAATACGTTTCTTCCTTCACATATCGCTTTTCCGCTTGCATCGCACGGGAAAAGACTCCATATGAGGATTCCCTTACGCCTGAGTGGTTTTCTCACCTTCCTGCGGCCAGGTCAAAGTTGGATTGATATCCTGCTTCAGGTCAGGTTCTTCCCGGACGTCCCCATCGGCAGTGATCTCCCAGCGGCCGATGGTATTCTCATATTCTATATTCTGGGCATCCCGGTAGGCAATGGTCAGCCGCAGATTGTCTTCCGGTTTGCAGGGCACTTCCAGGCGCTCCGTATGATAGAGGCCGCTGTCCGCGTCCCATGTGCCGGGGGCCGCCTCGGCCAAAGCCCCATTGCGGTACACGCGCAGTTCCACGGCGCAGCTGCCATCCTCCGCACCCTCCAGATGGATATCCTCCGCCTGTGTGGTCACTACGCCGTTCCGGAGCTCTCCCGCTTCAAAACGCGGGTTCGTCAACTGATATTTCTGGAGCCGCACCGGCAGCAGCATGGTCACATTGGCCCAGTTGTCCAGGGGCTCCCGAGTGGAGGAGTTCTCCGCCGTCTTCCCAGTCAGGTAGAGCCGGAAGCCGTTCAGAGAGTCCAGCGGCACCGCCACAGAGCCGTTGAACACACCGTCCGCCGTCTCTGTCAGAGGAAATTCCATGGAGGTATCCCCGGCTTCCACAAGCAGGCCAGGCGTCTGCCACTCTTTTAAGGTCACCGTGACCCCCAGAAGGAGCTGGTGGGTTTCCACGTCCATCCCCGCAGGCGCTACTTCGCAGTCCACCACCGGTGAGTCGCCGCCTTCCAGATGCCAGAGAAAACGCTTTGCCAATCCAGCCCCTGCCGTCAGCAATGCGGCACACAGCACCAGAATCACGACCTGCTTTCGCTTTTCCCTGAAGAACTGCATATGCTCTCCTTTCCCGAACCGGTTCGCCCGTTGTAAACTCTCTGCTCCAGTGAATCATGAAACCTGATCCCGATATGAGCTGTGGGAATTTTGCCGTTGCTGTGCTGTGCGGTCTTGTTGATCGAGATGTATTTCAGCGGCGGGGCCGGCAGCTCTTTTCAACAATATAAAAACACTTTTCCATGCAAAGTGCAACGCATTTTCGCGATGAATTTTCTGTCTGCGGAGACCGTAACCGTTTGCCCGCGAAAACGCCCTGATGCAAAAGAGGGAGCCCTATTTTGCAGGGCTCCCTCTTTGTAGTTTCCCATCTGCTGACAGGTCCCAGAGCACCGCCGCTCCGAAGCCGATCATCAGGCAGCGCATGGGCATCAGGCCGATGCTGTACCGCTCAAACGCAAACGTGGCGGCATAGATGGCCACATTTCCCAGATAGAGCGCCGCCAGGAAAAGGATCTGCCCCCGGCGCTTCTTTGTGAGGAGCGACAGTCCCAATGCCAGCACGCACAAAGCCAGGTTCAGCGTCTGGGCCTTCTCCACCCACCTTACCGGCACATGAAAGACCCTGTCCCAGTAAAAGACGCCGTTGATGATGGTCTTTGGCTTCAGGATTCCATAGGAGACCAGCAGGCTCTTGAGGTCCTTCTCCGCCCATGCGTGCAGGCGATACGAAGCCTTTGCAGCGTCATGCTGCAGCGAGAGGTATTTTTCATACCGCTCCGGCACCTGCCCGTTTTCATCCAGGTACGAGGCGTATTCCTCCGCAAAGGGCACATCCACGTTTGCGGTGTAATTCAGCTCATCGTCCTCCGGGTAGCCGTATCCCTGATACGTTCCCAGAAGGGAGGGGTTGCCCGCTCCGTATGTCAGGGGGACAAAATCCTGGAACTGGACATAGTTTCGGATCGTCCAGGGTACCAGAAAGCACAGCACCGCACAGGCCAGGATCACGCCCTGTTTGAGCAGCTTTTTGAACGGATACTTCACCGCCAGCAGGTACCCCAGCGCAAACAGGGGGTACAGGGCGATGTTGGCTTTGAGGAGCAGCGCACACAGGTAGGAGACAATGCACCCCGCCAGCGCCCTTCGGCTCTGGGTCTTTCCTAAGAGAAAGGTGCAGTAGATCATGGCGGAAAGGCAGAGGATGAACGGCGTCTCCGTCAGGATCAGATTGTCCGTCCAGACAAAGTCCACGCTGAAAAGGGGAAGGCAGGCCAGCAAGCCGCACCATTTGGGGGCGAACAGCCCCACGCTCTTGTAGAGGAACCAGGCCGTGGCGGTGCCCATGGCGATCCAGGTGAGCTTCAGCGCCCACCACAGCGCCGTGCCGTCCCCCAGAATCCACGCGAACAGCCCGATGAACCAGGTCATCCCCGGCATGGACTGGGCGCTGGGCGTGGTGCCGTGCATGGTGACCATTCCGGTCTGGGCGAAGCGGATGCCGCTTTTGATATAGCTGAGATCGTCGCTGGCCAGGGTGTAGTGGACGCCCAGCGTCCAAAGGGCCAGGAACCGCTCCAAAAACAGCAGGAGGAGCACGATGAAAATCGCGTGCTCCAGACACCAACGGACGGCCGGCATCTGCCGGAGTCTTTTTCCCTGGGGCGTCACGGCTTTTCCCCCTTGTCCCGCTCAGTCCGCTCCAGGGAAATACTCTGGGTGAGCCGCTTGATCTGGTCGGACTGTCTGGAGAGCAGGATGGTCTGCTTGAAGGAGAGGCTCAAAAGGGTCAGCACCCCCAGAAGATAAATGAAGTTGGATGCCTTCTCAATATGAACCACCCTGCACGCCCAGGTGATAACCGCGGGGCAGAGGGCCGCAAACACCATTCCCACCGCGATCAGGAGCCACGTGAGAGAAAATTTTACCAGCAGTTTTCCCTTCCGAATCGCCCGGAACACGATGACAAACACCACGCCCGCAAGGGCAAGCATCTCCGCACGTAAAAAGAATGACATCTGCTCAACCTCCTCTCTGCATGCACGCGCACGCCGTGGCCAAAGAGACCTTGATCATATAGTAAATGGACTGTTTCCACCCAATGGAGGATCTCCCGCCATTCCTGGGGAACATGTTCACCGGGGCTTCCGAAACGCGGAATCCCTTTTTCTGCAGCAGCACCAGTGACTCAGGCTCCGGATAATCGACCGGGTACTGCCGGGCAAAATAGGCCGCCACCGCCGGGGATGCCGCCCGGTATCCGGAGGTGGGGTCGGAGATGCGCAGGCCTGTGAGAATCCGCAGCAGCACCGAGAGATAGCGGATTCCCACCTGCCGGAGGGCCGTGGAGCGAAACTGGCTTGTCCTGTCCAAAAACCGGGACCCCACGCAAAAGTCCGCCGTTCCCTCCAGGATGGGGGCCAGGATGGCATTCAGTGACCGGATATCATGCTGACCGTCCCCGTCAAACTGCACCGCGGCATCATACTGATGGCTGGATGCGTAGAGGTATCCGGTCTGTACCGCGCCGCCGATCCCCAGGTTCTGTACCAGATGGACGCAGGGGTACCGGTTCTGCCGGCAGATCTCGCCGGTGCGGTCGGTGGAGCCGTCGTCAATGACGATATAGTCCAGCACGTAGCGCTCCTGCTGGGGATACGCCGTGATCTGGCGGATGGTGGCCTCGATGTTTTGTTCTTCATTATAGGCAGGAATAATCAGTAAAACCCGCTTTTGGGTCATGGGAAATCACCTTACTTTTTGCGGAAGATCCAATAGCGTGAAAAGAGATAGTTGAGAAGCACCGATACGAATGAGAGAATGACTTTGAGAATCAGCACTCCGCTGATCCCAAGCCATTCATATTTTGCCACGCCCAGCCCGTGGACGCCGATCAGCAATCCCAGCTCCTCCAGAGCGAAGGAAAAGAGTCTGGCCCCTGTAAACGCCGCAAATTCGTGGGCAATGACAGATGGGCGCCAGCCGGGAGATCGAAACACAAAGCGCTTGTTGGTCACGTATGCAAACGCCGTCGCCAGAACAAAAGACACTGCATTGGCCACAAGCGTGGCGCTTGTCCCCAGCAGCCAGAGCGCAGCGGCAAAACTCGCGTAGTTGACGATGGTTGTCAATACGCCGAAAAACAGATAGCGGATCTCTAGGCGATATTTATGATAGATTCTGATCATCCAATTCATACATCCATCCCCAGCCGGACGGCGTCAAACGCATCCGGGAACAGAGGTTTCCTTCCGCCATCCCATGAAATCCACCGGTCTCAAAAGTTCTCCATGTATCAAACCCTTTCCTGTGCAGATGTTCAACCTATATTTTGTAAACTTTTTGTCAAATGGAACGTCATTTCCCAAAATGAAACTGACAGCCACTTCCGCGCCGTATCATGGGGTGTCATATAAAGAACAGGAACCCCGGACATCTGCAACATGCCGGAGGAACCGGCGGCACCGCCGCTTCTCTCCCACCAAAAAGTTTACAGATTCGGTGTTGCAGAATCCCGTGGAAGCTGTCTTTTTGATATCGCAGATTGGAGGACCGCAATGATTACGACGTTCTTGTTGGAGATCGAAGAAGAAACCAATCGCAAATATATGGAATCTCTCTTTTTGAGCTACCAGCGCCTGATGTTTGCAATCGCAAAAGAATATTTGCCGAATACGGAGGATTGTCAGGATGTCGTTCAGGACGCGTTGGTCCGCTTGATCCGGCACCTGGACACGCTGAAACGGATTCCGGAAACGTCCCGTCCGGCATACATTGCATATACCGTAAAAAACAGTGCGATCAACCACATTGATCATCAAAAAGTGGTGGAAAAGCACAGGGCTCGCATCTCCGATGATCCGACCGTTCTTGACCGTTACCCCCAGTGGAATCCGGAACTGCACTCCATGCTCTTGGAAGATCTCGATCGGCTGCGCCGGATCTGGCCGAGGCTGTCGGAGCGTGACAGATTGCTGCTGGAAGGCCGGTACATCTGGGGATACCACGATGAGGAGCTGGCAAGAATGCTCTGTACCCACCCCAACAACATTCGCGCTTACTTGTCGCGGGCCAAAAAACGCGCGCTGAAATTGATGGAAAAGGAGGCTGACAGAAATGCGGGATCATGAGACGCTGGTCGCAGCATATGAAGACGCACTCTTCGCCCTGCTGATGGAGCACGTCGCTGAAAGCGAGGCCGAACATTACCTGGAATGGAATGAAACCCTCAAGAGCGATCCGGCCGCTGAGGTTCCTCCCAAACTGGAGGCTGCCTGTTTACAAACGATTGCCAGGGCGTGTTCAAAGGAAACCCGCAGAGCGGCCTTGGGCGCGGTCCGATCCGCCGCCCGCTTTGCGGCGGTCCTGGTGCTCGTATGTGCGATGGCTCTGACTGTGGCTGTCGCTGTATCTCCCGCATTCCGCGTGGACACATTGAATTTTGTGATCGAAGTCCTTCAGGATCACACGAATGTGACGTTCGGCAATGATTCCCTATCCGGGCAATCCGGGGATCTGTCCATCAACTGGATTCCAGAGGGGTATGCCTTCGCCGCATCTGACAGCGGTTCTCTTCGTTTTGAAAATGGAGAGGGCCACTGGATTCTGATCCGAAAGTGGGAGGGAGCCAGCAGCAGTATCAACATCGATACGCAAGACGCACAGATCCTGGAGGAAGTCCGCGTCAATGGAAATTCCGGTTTCTATTCCAAACAAGCAGGCCGTGCGCAGCTTACCTGGGGAGCCCCCGCTCACGATACTGTGGTGATGATCGCCGGAGATCATCTTACCAAAGCAGAGTTGCTGAAAATTGCCGAACAGACCAGTTTTTCATAATGGTGCGCATCCTCCGAATCTGGCGGCGGCATTGTTCTGGACGCTGTCAGTCCTGCTGGTCTGATTACCAAAGACAGACCAAGGAATTTTTACGGTAGAACCTGCCATATTTTCCTGACAAAATGCAATCCCTGAATGATCTGTACGGATACACGCAGATACCGCGCAGGGCAAAAAAAGCAGCCGTTTGATTGAACGGCTGCTTTTTATAATATGACCTTTCAAAAAAGGTATTTGCAGAAAAACCAGCTGTCGCCTTGGGTAAATCTTGCTCTATTTGCAACGGAAATGGAGTTTACACTGAATTTTGGATTGCCCTAAATTTATTTTTTCCCATAGTTTTCTTTTATTTTTTCCACGGTATAGTCAGCGATTACGACACTTATGATCAGCGCGATTATCCAACAAATCACTGCCAACATGTCAG
The DNA here is from genome assembly GCA_000436875.1 of Oscillibacter sp. CAG:155. Lineage (GTDB taxonomy): Bacteria > Bacillota > Clostridia > Oscillospirales > Oscillospiraceae > Oscillibacter. The sequence continues at coordinate 50,623 of FR890940.1, forward strand.
TGATTACACTTAAGGTATTTCTAAAAATCAAATCAATCAAAAAACAAAAAATCAAAAAGTATACTATTGTAAAAAAAGCCTTGAGCATATAATTTCCCCCTTACTAAGTAATTTTGAATATTCTAAGATGGGAGAATCAGAAAGTGCTTACAAGAAAATTATAATAAAGAAATACGGATAGAGCAATGCTGTTATTATACAATGATATTCGCTATTTGTGAGGCAGAAGAAACAAAACAAGGGTACTGTTTTTTCACAAAAAGGAAAACCGCTGATTTCGTGAGAAATCAGCGGTTTTATGGAGTGTAAGACCAATTGAGATATTTGCGGAAATCCATGATTTTCAAGGCTTTGCGGGTCTTCACCCATTATTTTTTGGCGTTTTCGCTGCGATGGCTGTGGATTTTCCACCCGAGGGTCAATTTTAGTGTTCGACCAAAAAAGATGTCCGCTTTATCCATGCCGAAAGATTGACTGAGGGAAGCGCCTGCTTCATCGGACACATTATCCAAGGAGTTCGTCCAGCAGGTAGTTGTATTCCGGCAGCTGATCCGTGTACTCTTTCATCCATTCCCGCATAGCTCGCTTTTCCAGATTGGTGGCTTCCGTGTAATCCTCGCTGTGCCCTTCCT
>FR890941.1:0-10009 GCA_000436875.1 Oscillibacter sp. CAG:155
CGCGGGGGCCCGGGCCCGCCGGCTCATGGCGGTGTACTATCTCATCACCGGCAGCTGCTACCAGCCTGTCGTGGAGAGCGGCCGCATCTGGATGCAGCACTGGTGCCCCGCCCTGCGGGAGCGGTACCACGCGGCGGCCTGCGGTGCCATGAACTATCTGCGGGCGGCGGACGGCACTACGGACCCCTGCCTTTCCCGGCTGCTGGCGGAGCTGGGAGAGGACGAATACCGCCGGGCGGACCAGCTGCTGGCGCTGCTGGAGCGGGGGATGCGGCAGGGATGAATCAACGGGGCGGGGCAATTGCCCCGCCTTGTGCTTTGTGTTATAATAGCCTGAAATTATGAATTTATCCGGGAGGACATCATGTTTACAGGCTTTACCGATGAGACGGTGGACTTTATGTGGGGCATCCGCTTCAACAATGAGCGGACGTGGTTTGAGGCCCATAAAGACATCTATCTTACGAAGTTTTACCAGCCTATGAAAGAGCTGGGGGACGAGATGTACGACTTTTTACAGGGGGAGCGGCCGGACTACGGCCTCATCCGCAAGGTGACCCGCATCTACCGGGATGCCCGTCGTCTCCACGGCCGGGGGCCCTACAAGGACCACCTGTGGTTTTCCGTGGAGCAGCCCACGGAGCAGTGGACGGCTCACCCCACCTTCTGGTTCGAGCTGGGGCCGGAGGGGTGGGGCTATGGCATGGGCTACTATCTGCCCAAGCCCCTGACCATGGCCAAGCTCCGGGTCCGGATCGACCGGGACCCCAAGACCATGGAGACGCTGACCCGCCGGCTGGCCCGGCAGAAGGAGTTTCAGCTGGAGACGGAGGACTACAAGCGCCCCCGCTCCGCCGCCCCCTCCAAGCTGCTGGAGCCCTGGTACCGGACCAAGTCCTTTTCCATCTGCCATGAGGACAAGCTCACCGACGAGGTGTTCAGCCGGGAGATCGTGGACCGGCTCAAGGAGGGATACCGCTTTTTGCTGCCCTATTACGATTACTTCGTCACGCTGGACGGCGACCCGGACCCCCGGGAGCAGTAAGACGAAAAAATCTGAGCCTTCCCCGGGTTGAAAACCAGGAGAAAAGAGCCTATACTGAAACCAATTTTCATTGAGAAAAAGGAGCGATTTCCATGAGAGCATGTCCGGATCGCGCGGCGGCACTGGCGCTGCTGCGCAAGTATAACGCGGAGCCTTTCCACATCCAGCACGGCCTGACGGTGGAGGGCGTTATGCGGTGGTACGCCAATGAGCTGGGATACGGCGAGGACGCCGATTTCTGGGCTACGGTGGGGCTGCTGCACGATGTGGATTTTGAGAAGTGGCCGGAGGAGCACTGCAAAAAGGCCCCGGAGCTGCTGGCGGAGATCGGCTGCAGCGACGAATTCATCCACGCGGTGTGCAGCCATGGCTACGGCCTGTGCTCCGATGTGGAGCCGGTGGAGGAGATGGAGAAGGTCCTCTTTGCTGCCGACGAGCTGACGGGTCTCATCGGCGCGGCGGCGCTGATGCGCCCCAGCAAGAGCTGCCAGGACATGGAGGTCAGCTCCCTGAAAAAGAAGTTCAAGGACAAGAAGTTTGCCGCCGGCTGCTCCCGGGATGTGATCCGCCAGGGCGCGGAGAACCTGGGGTGGACCCTGGAGGAGCTGATGGACAAGACCCTCCAGGCCCAGCGAAGCTGTGAGGAATCGGTGGCCCGGGAGATGGCGGCGCTGTAAGACCACCCCCCGGCGGACATCACCATTCCGAAAAATATAAAAAGGACGGAGCCAGACGGCTCCGTCCTTTCTTGTTTCGTTCCTGCGGACTTACTCCATGGAGATAATATAGTAGTACACAGGCTGCCCGCCGGGCAGTACCGCTACCTCGGCATTGGGGCAGGTGTGCTCAAAGACCTGAGCGGCCTTCTGAGCGTCCTCCTCCGTCACATCCTCACCGAAGTACAGCGAGATGAAGGAGGAACTCCGGTTGGCGGCGTCCTCTGCCAGCTTTTGCAGCAGAGTGTCCAGAGAGCTGTCAGTCCCGAAGAGCTTGCCCTCCTCCAGGGCCAGATAGTCCCCTTCCTTGATGTCGAAGCCGTCGAAATCGGAGTTTCGGGCGGCGTAGGTGATCTGGGCAGTGGTGACGGTGGCGAGGGCCTCGGTCATGGCGTCGGTGATGGTCTGGGCGTCCGGCGCTTCAAAGTCCACATTCATCATGGCGGTGATGCCCTGGGGTACGGTCTTGGTGGGGATGACAACCACCTTTTTCTCCGTCAGGGCGCCGCACTGCTGGGCGGCCATGATGATATTGCCGTTGTTGGGCAGGATGAACACGGTCTCGGCGGGGATGGCGTCCACGCCCTTGAGCAGGCTCTCGGTGGAGGGGTTCATGGTCTGTCCGCCGGAGACTACGCCGTCAACGCCCAAATCCCGGAACACGGCCTCCAATCCTGCGCCGGCGCAGACCGCCAAAAAGCCGTAAGGCTTTTCCGGGGCGGCCACGGTGTGGGCATCCTCCTCCGGCTGCTGGGCGGCCCCTTCCTCCAGGGACTGCTCCACCGCGTCCAGGTCATCGGTGCTCTGGACATGCTTGCCGGCAGCCAGGTCCTCGGCCTGGGTGCGCATGTTCTCGATTTTGGCCAGCTCCAGCGTGCCGTACTTCTGGGACTCATTGAGGGCGTTGCCGGGGATATTGGTGTGGACGTGGACCTTGAAGGCCTCGTCGTCCTCACCGATCACCAGGCTGTCACCGATGCTGTTGAGGTAGGTGCGCAGCGGCTCCAGAGAGATGTTGGGGGTGGCCTTGCGGACGATGAACACGGTGTCGAAAGCGAAGGTGATGTCCTCCACATTCATGGCCTGGAAATCCGCCTTCTCCTTTTCGGGGGCGCTGTCCTCGTCCTGCTGGGGCATGGGTTCGCCCCGCAGCTCTGCCAGCATGCCCTCCAGGATCAGAAGGTAGCCCTTGCCGCCAGCGTCCACCACGCCGGCCTTTTTCAGCACGGGATTCATCTCGGTGGTCTGGGCCAGGGTCTCACGGCCCTCCCGGATGGCTTCCTCCAGCACTGTTTCCACATCCTTTTCCTCAGCGGCCACTTCCACGGCCCGCTTGGCCGCCAGGCGTGAAACCGTGAGGACGGTGCCCTCGGCGGGCTTCATGACGGCCTTGTAGGCGGCGGAGACGCCCTCCTGCATGGCGGCGGCGAAGGCGGCGGCGTCAGCGCTCTCCATGCCCTTGAGTCCCTTGGAAAGGCCCCGGAAGAGCAAAGACAAAATGACGCCGGAGTTGCCCCGGGCGCCCCGCAGCAGGGCGGAGGCCGTGACGGAGGCGGCCTGATCCACCGTGGCAGGGCTGGACTTGCGCAGCTCCGTGACGGCGGTGCCGATGGTCATGGACATGTTGGTGCCGGTGTCGCCATCCGGCACCGGGAAGACATTGAGGTCATTGATGGCCTGCTTATGGGCCGTGATGACGGCGGCGCCGTGAAGCACCATCTGCTTGAACAGCGCGCCGGTAATTCGTTCGTTCATTCGTTTAGCTCCTCCCCTCACAGGGTCATGGAATCGACGCACACGTCCACCGCTTTGACGGGCACACCGGTGTTCTTGGTGACCACATAGCGCACCTCATTCATGATGGAACGGCACACCGCGGGGAGGTTGACGCCGTTCTCCACGATGATATGAAGCTCGATGGAAATGGAATTGTCGTCGTGATAGGTGATGCTCACACCCTTGCTCATGGCCTCCCGGCGCAGCAGATGGACCAGACCGTCGGTCATGGAGCGGTAGGCCATGCCCTTTACGCCGAAGCAGTTGGTGGCCGCCATACCGGTAATGTTGGAAAATACGGCGCTGCTGACGGAGATATCTCCATGATCGGATTTGAATTGAATCATGAGAACGTCCTTTCTTTTTCCGTATTGACAGAGAACCCAGCGGTCCCTGTGGGAACGCCTGCGGGCAGCTGTCCGCGTTGGATTGTTCTATATGGAACCCTATTATAAACGATGGGCCGGGAAAGTACAAGCTAAAAAAAGAATTCCCCGGCGGCGGAATCCTATTGAAATAGCGGCCCATTTGCCGTAAAATGGGACCAACAGCCGCCTTTTTCAGCCAGTGGAACGGCGGAGAGTAAGGAGAGAACGCCATGCGTGTGATTACAGGCTCCGCCCGGGGCCGCCGGCTCAAGGAGCTGGAGGGGATGGAGACCCGCCCCACCACGGACCGGGTGAAAGAGGGGCTTTTCAATATTTTGCAGTTTGACATCGAAGGCCGCCGGGTGCTGGATCTGTTTGCCGGCACCGGCCAGCTGGGCATCGAGTGCCTCAGCCGTGGGGCGGCCTCCGCCGTGTTTGTGGACCGGCGGCCAGATGCCGTGAAGCTGATCCGGGAGAATTTGAAGATCACGGATCTGCAGGACCGGGCCCGGGTGGTGGCGGGGGACTCCATGGAGTACCTCAAGTCCCTGCGGGAGAAGTTCGATCTGATCTTCCTGGACCCGCCCTATGAGGCGGGACTGCTGGAGCCGGCCCTGGCCCACATTGCCAGATTTGACATTCTCGCACCCCATGGTATAATCGTAGCGGAACATCCGGCGGTTCGGACCACGCCGGCCCTTGCGCCGCCTTACCGGGTCCACCGCACGTATCGTTACGGAAAGATCGGCCTGACGGTCTATCACCGCGACGCAAACCAGGACAGCGAGGAAAAGATCCCATGAAAACAGCCGTTTGCTCAGGCAGCTTTGACCCCATTACCCTGGGGCACCTGGACATTATCCGTCGGGCCGCTGCCTGTTTTGACCGGGTTTGGGTGTGTGTCAGCCCCAACGCGGAAAAAAGAAGTCAGATGTTTACCCCGGAGCAAAAGCTCCATCTGGTGCAGGTCGCCGTGGCGGATCTGCCCCATGTGGAGGCGGAACTGTGGCCGGGCCTGCTGGCGGACTACGCCGTGGAGCGGGGAGCATGCACCATCGTCCGGGGCGTGCGCAACGGAACGGATTACGATGTGGAGGCCCAGCTGGCCGCCATCAACCGGGGAATCCACCCGGAGCTGGACACACTGCTGCTGCCGGCCAGCCCGGAGTATCAGCACTTCAGTTCCTCCATGGCCCGGGAGATGATCCGCTACCGCCAGCCGCTGGAGCGGTATCTGCCGGCATCTATCATCCCCCTGGTGCGGGAGATGACTGAAATGAGAAAGGATGAGACCTGATGGCCAATGATATCAACCGACTGATCGATATGATCTATGAGCGGATCGAGGACGCAAAGGCCCCCGCCCTCAAGCCCAATATGAGCATGGTGGACCGGGATGAGATGCTGGATCTGCTGGATGAGCTGCGGGCGCAGCTGCCTGTGGAGATCAAGCGGGCCCAGGAACTGCTCTCTGCCCGGGAGAAGTTCGTGGATGATGCCAAGCGGGATGTGGACCGCATGATGCGTCAGGCGGAGCTGGACGCCAAGGCCAAGGTCTCCGACAGCGAGGTGATTTACGCCGCCAAGGAGAAGGCTCGGCAGATCATCACCCGGGCGGAGGAACGCTCCCGCCAGCTCTACCAGGTGGCCAACGAATACGCCGAGGACGCCCTGGCTCGGACGGAGGAGGCTGTGCAGGCCGCGCTGGACGAGGTCAAGCAGTCCCGAGTTCAGTTCCGCAGCGCTTCCGCCGCCAAAATGCAGGAGCAGCGTGAAAAACTGGAGGGCAGAGACACCCAGTCGGACGGGGAATGACTATAGCGTCTGCGGGTGGGCAACCATAATCCCTGAAATTTTGTAAAAAACGACGGTGAAATTTCTGAAACTTTTTTAAAAAGAACCGTATGTAGTGGAAAAGTTAAGAAAAAGCCCCCGGTAACACAAAATCTTGTGTTGCCGGGGGCTTTCGATTTTACGTAAACCGCTCAAAGCACGGTCGAACATGTGTTTCAAATGGCCAATTTTAGACAAATTTTGCATGATTTCTGCCATTTTTGAACCCTTGCAGTCGAAAAAAAATCCTTGCAATCAAAGGGGGATTCGCTTATACTCAAAAGCAAGTGGTGGGGAAAAGTGGGTAATTGGCGCAGGAAGTGCCAGACCATTCCCATCCAGCCCCAAAAAAGGGGGAAAGGGGGGCGGCGTCCGTGGCGCGACTGCTGGGAAAATCCAACAACAGCATCGACTCCAAGGGCCGCCTGGTCATTCCTGCCTCCATGCGGGAGGCGTTGGGAGACACCTTTACCATTACCATCGGGGCGGAACACTGCCTGACCATCTATCCCCAGGCCAAGTGGGACCAGATGTCCGAGGATATGGACCAGCTGAGCTATTCTGAGGCCCGGGCACTGACGCTGCTCTATGCCAACGCCGTCCAGTGTGAGCCGGACGCCCAGGGCCGGGTGCTGATCCCGGCAGGGCTGCGCAAGCATGCGGGACTGAAAAAGACCGCCACCATCGTGGGTCTCAACTCTTTCGCGGAGATCTGGGACGAAAAGACGTGGGAGGAGCGGGAACAGCGGATGCTGGAGAGCGAGGACATGGTCGCGGCTCTGGACGCGCTGGCCCGTGCCCGCAGAAACCGGGGGTAAGGATCTATGGAATATACCCATAAGCCTGTGCTGCTGCAGGAGTGCATCGACGCCCTGCAGATCCGGCCGGACGGCATCTACGTGGACGGCACGCTGGGACGGGCGGGCCATTCCCGGGAGATCGCCCGGCGGCTGACCACCGGCAGACTCATTTGTATCGATCGGGACCAGGCGGCCATCGATGCTGCCCAGGAGCGGCTGGGCCCCTGGCTGGACCGTGTGACGCTGATCCACAGCAATTTCTCCTCCCTGGCGGAGGTGCTGCGGCAGGCGGGGGTTTCCGGCGCGGACGGGATGCTCTTTGACTTGGGCGTTTCCTCTCCCCAGCTGGACGACGCGTCCCGGGGCTTTTCCTACATGCAGGACGCGCCGCTGGACATGCGGATGGACAAGGACGCACCCCTGAGTGCTTATGAAGTGGTAAATACCTGGAGCGGCGAGGAACTGCGCCGCATCCTCTATGAATACGGCGAGGAGCGCTATGCCCCCGCCATTTCCAGAGCCATCGTCCGGGCGCGGGAGGCCGCGCCCATCGCTACCACGCTGGAACTGGTGGAGATCATCAAGGGGGCCATGCCTCCGTCTGCGCTGCGGGAAAAACAGCACCCGGCCAAGCGCAGCTTCCAGGCCATCCGCATCGCTGTCAACGGCGAGCTGGATGCCTTGCCGCCTATGCTGCACGCCGCCGTGGACGGCCTGAATCCCGGCGGACGGCTGGCGGTGATCACCTTCCATTCCCTGGAGGACCGGATCGTCAAGCAGGCCCTTCAGGATATGGCCCGGGGCTGCACCTGTCCGCCGGAGTTTCCGGTGTGCGTATGCGGGAAAAAGCCCAAGGTGAAGCTGATCACCCGCAAGCCGATCGTCTCCGGCCCGGAGGAGCTGGAGGAAAACCCGCGGGCCAGAAGCGCCAAACTGCGGGTGGCGGAAAAGTGCGAGACATTTGACATTTGATGGATAACCGATAACCGGTGCCGTCAGGCCCGGTGGGGGGGGAGACCCCTGAGTGTGTGGAGTGAGATACAAATGAGGGGAGGAGCCCGTTGTGGCATCTGCGGCAAAGGAATTACGGTACAGCAACAGGAACGCTGTTTACGGAGACTTGGCATATGATTTGGATCGGGAACTACGGGAACGGCAGCTCCGCCACGCCGGTGAGGCTCCCCGCCAGCTCCAGACGGCAAAGGAATTGCCACAGGTCCGCCGGGCGACCCGGGTGCAGACCCGGGAGCGGCAAAAACTCTCCGTCCTCACGGTACTTGGCTTTGGAGCCGCCGCGGCGCTGGCTGTGCTGGTGCTGATGAGCTATATCCAGCTGATGGGGATTTCCAACAGCGTGGTGTCGCTGAAGAGCCAGCTGGAGGATCTGGAGACCGAAAATGTGACGCTGACGACGCAGTACGAGCGGATGTATGATCTGAGCACCGTGCAGGAAGCCGCCGAGGCGGCGGGAATGAGCAAGCCCAGCGGCAGCCAGATTTACTACATCGATCTGAGCGACGGTGACAGCGCCGTGGTCTATCAGCAGAAAGAGCCGGATGTTCTCAGCCGCCTGCTGACATCCCTGCACCATGGCGTTTACGCGGTGGTGGAATACTTCGAGTAAGACCGTACTATAATGAAGCAGCGTGAGGAGTAAGAAGCGGGACTTCTTACTCCTTGCTTCGGATATGGGGTCCCAAGCACCCATGGGAGGAGACAAAGCATGGCAAACTTACCCAGACGAAAGACCGACGCCGCCCGGCGGGCCAATCAGATCATCCGTACCCGGACGGTACTGGTCATGGCGCTGCTGGGCGTTGTTACCTTTGCGGCGCTGTTTTTGAAACTCTTTGATCTGCAGATCCGTCAGCACGACGAATTACAGGAAAAGGCTGTGGCCCAGCAGACCCGCAGCACCGTTATCACTGCCTCCCGGGGCACCATCTATGATCGCAACGGCCATCCGCTGGCGGTGTCCGCCACGGCGGAAAACGTGTTTGTGGACCCTAAGGGCTTGCAGAAGTATCTGGATGAGCAGGAGGAACAAGGCAACACCGACGTCCGGGACGCCGAATACATCGCCCGGGGGCTCAGCCGCATCCTGGAGGTGGATGAGGAGAGCATCCGGGAAAAGATGGAAAAGACCAATTCCGCCTATGAGATCATCAAAAAGCGGGTGGACCAGGAAATCGCCGATGAGGTCCGCAAGTTCATCAACGGCGAGATCGACGACGAGGGCAATCAGCTGACCACCGTCAACGATGATGGGGACACTGTGCTGATCTCCGACCCGGACAAGAGCCCCGTGCGGGTCCACGGTGTGTACCTGGAGCCGGATTCCAAGCGGTATTATCCCAACGGTACCCTGGCGGCCAACGTGCTGGGCTTCGTCAACAACGACAATATCGGCGGCGTGGGCCTGGAGGCCAAGTATGACAGCATCCTCCAGGGGACCGCGGGCCTCACCATCACCGCCCGGGACAACAACGGCAACGATATGCTCTATCAATATGAGCAGTACTATGACGCGGAAAACGGCAGCAGCCTGGTGCTGACGCTGGACCGGGGGGTCCAGGCGTCTTTGGAAAAAGGCCTTTCCAGCATGATCACCAAGTTTGACGCCGCCAAGGGCGGTACCGGCATTATCATGGATGTCAACAGCGGTGCCATCTTGGCCATGGCGTCCTACCCCACCTATGATCCCAATTCCTACGGAACGCTGTATGATGAAAAGCTTCAGTCCCAGTTGGACAGCCAGCTGGCGGAGCTGGCCCAGAACCGGGGCAATTATGAAACGGAGGAGGACTACCAGGCGGCTGTCTCCGCGGCCAAGAGCTCCGTTTTGAGCACGCAGTGGCGCAACAAATGCATCGACTCCACCTATGAGCCCGGCTCCACCTTCAAGCCCATCACCCTGGCCACGGCCCTGGAGGAGGGGGTGGTGGACATGAACACCACCTTCAACTGCACCGGCTCCATCACGGTCCAGGGCTGGGGACGGCCCATCAACTGTTCCAAGCGGGCCGGCCATGGCCTTCAGACCCTGAAGGTGGCCACCGGAAACTCCTGCAACCCGGCCTTCGTCACCATGGGATTGAAAATCGGTACCGAAACTTACTACAAGTACCTCAAGTCCTTCGGCCTGATGGAAAAGACCGGCGTGGACATGATCGGTGAGGTGGCGGGCATTTTCGCCGATGAGGACAGCTTCAATTCCAACGTGGTCTCCCTGGCGTCCTACGCCTTCGGTCAGACTTTCAATGTCACGCCGCTGGAGCTGATCCGGGCTCAGGCGGCCACCATCAACGGTGGCTATCTGTATACGCCCTATGTGGTGGAGCAGGTTCTGGATGACAGCGGCGCCGTGGTGGAACAGCACGAGTCGGTCCCCGTCCGCCAGGTCATCAGTGAAGAGACCTCTGCCAAAGTGCGGGAGTGCCTGGAGTGGGTCGTTTCCGACGGCGGCGGCCG
>FR890941.1:10090-17185 GCA_000436875.1 Oscillibacter sp. CAG:155
CACCAACGACGTGGTGGTTTCCTTCATGTGCTTTGCTCCGGCGGATGATCCCCAGATCATCATGCTGCTGACCATGGATACCCCCAGCCGGACTACCGGTACTGCCGTGTTCGGCGGCACTATGGTGGCTCCTGTTGCCAGCTCGATCATGAGCGAGGTGCTGCCGTACCTTGGCATCGAGCCGGAGTACACCGCCGAAGAGCTGGCTGGCGCCGATACCACCGTTCCCAATGTGGTGGGGATGACGCTGGACGACGCCAAGACCCGGCTGAGCAACGCGGGCTTTACCTGCACCACCGTGGGCGACGGCGCCACCGTCACCGACCAGACCCCTGTGGGCGGTACCATCGTGCCCAACAATGCCTCCATCATCTTGTATCTGGGGGCGGAGAAACCGGATACGCCCTGTACCGTGCCCAACGTGGTTGGCAAATCCGCCTCGGAGGCCAACAAGGCTCTCACCAATGCGGGACTGATCATGCGGGCTTCCGGCGCCACGACTTCCAGTTCGGGAAATGTCCACGCCATCACCCAGGACACTGCCGCCGGCAGTCAGGTGCCGGCGGGCACTGTTGTCACCGTCCAGTTCGGCGACAACTCCGTACTGGACTGAGGGCAGGTTTTGCAAGGTTTCCGGCATCTTCCCCCATTATTCTTTGCGTTTATGCCCGGCTATAATAAAAATGGCCGCTCATGCGGTGAAAAACGCGGAAATGAGGCTTACTGCGATGAAATTGAAAGAGTTGCTGCGGGGAATTCCCGTATTGTCCGCCACGGCGGACTCGGACCTGGAAATCAGCGGCGTCAGCTATGATTCCCGGGCTACCAAACCCGGCGATCTGTTTGTTGCCATGAAGGGCTTTGCCGTGGACGGCCATGCGTTTATCGGCAAGGCGGCGGCCTCCGGCGCGGCGGCGGTGCTGTGCCAGGATGTGCCGGAGGGGACGGAGGTGCCCTATGTCCAGGTGGCGGATTCCCGCCGGGCCCTGGCAGAGGTGGGGGCCAACTACTTCGGCCATCCGGCGGACGCTATGACCATGGTGGCCGTTACCGGCACCAACGGCAAGACCACCACCACGTACCTGCTCAAGGCGATCCTGGAGCAGGCGGCCGGGGCCAAGGTAGGCCTCATCGGCACCAACCAGAACATGATCGGCAGCGAGATCCTGCCCACGGAGAGGACCACGCCGGAGTCCTTTGAGGTGCAGCGGCTCTTTGCCCAGATGCGGGACGCAGGCTGCACCCATGTGGTGATGGAGGTCTCCTCCCACGCGCTGGTGCTGGACCGGGTGTACGGCGTCCGGTATGCGGTGGGTATTTTCACGAATCTGACCCAGGACCACCTGGACTTCCACAAGACCATGGAGGCTTACTGCGACGCCAAGGCCATTTTGTTCCGCAACTGCGATGTGGGCGTGGTGAACGCCGACGACCCCTGGACCAAGCGGCTGCTGCGGGAGGCCACCTGCCGGGTCTTTACCTACGCTGAACAGGCGGAGGCCGACCTGCGGGCAGAGCACATCTCCCTGGGGGCGGATCACATCGCCTTTGACGCGGTGGAAAAATCCGGAAGTGTGCCGGTTCGGGTTGGCATTCCCGGTGGATTTATGGTATATAATACGCTGGATGTGCTGGGAGCGGCACAGGCGCTGGGAGTCTCCCTGGAGGAGAGCGCCCGGGTGCTGGCCGCGGTGCCCCACGTCAAGGGCCGGGTGGAGGTGGTCCCCACTCCCGGCAAGGACTACACGATCCTCATCGACTATGCCCACAGCCCCGATGGACTGGAGAACGTCCTCACCAGCGTCAAGGGTTTTGCCAGGGGCCGGACCATTGCCCTCTTCGGCTGCGGCGGCGACCGGGATAAGACCAAGCGCCCCAAGATGGGCAAGATCGCCGCAGACATCGCGGACTTCGTGGTGGTGACCTCCGATAATCCCCGTACGGAGAAGCCCGGGGACATCATCGCCGACATCCTGCCGGGCCTGGAGGGCAGCAACACCCCCTATGTGGTTATTGAGGACCGGGTGGAGGCCATCCACTGGGCGATGGACCACGCTCAGCCCGGGGACGTCATTGCCCTGTGCGGCAAGGGGCATGAGACCTATCAGGAAGTCAACCATGTCAAGCACCACATGGATGAGCGAGAGATCGTGGCGGATTATCTGAGCGCCGGAAACTGACGGCGCAGACCGGGTCGGGGCCATGCCCGCGGGGAAATCTGCGCCGCTCCGCCATGGATACCAAAGCGCCGGAGATGTGACCGGCCAAGGAAAGGGAGAGAACGAGTTATGACACAGGCACTCATCGCGCTGGCAGTCAGCTTCGTGCTGACGCTGGTCATCGGCAGATTCCTGATTCCGGAGCTGCGCAAGCTCAAGGCCGGACAGGAGATCCGGGAGGACGGTCCCACCTGGCACAAGTCCAAGGCGGGCACTCCCACCATGGGCGGCATCATGTTTATTTTGGGCAGCGGCGTCACCGTGTTCGTTTTGGGCTGGGATGCCATGCTGCGGGGCAGCTTCGTCCATCTGTATGTGTTTTTGTTTGCACTGATCTTCGGCATCATCGGCTTTGTGGATGACTACCGGAAGGTCCGTCAGCACCAGAACGAGGGCCTTACCGCCAAGCAGAAGTTCATTCTGCAGCTGGCAGCTGCGGTGGTGTTTCTCTGCCTGATGCGCTATGAAGGACTGCTGACCAATGAACTGTACATCCCCTTTGTCAACGTGACGGTGACGGTGAACTGGATCGTGTATCTGGTATTTGCCGCCTTCGTCATTGTGGGCTGCGTCAACGCGGTGAACCTGACCGACGGTATCGATGGCCTGGCGTGCAGCGTCACCTTCGTGGTGATGGTGTTCTTTACCGTCACTGGCACCCTCTGGAGCTTCCAGGACCGGCAGGGCCTGTTCCCGGCGGCGCTGGCCGGCGGGCTTGCGGCCTTCTTCGTCTATAACCACCACCCCGCCAAGGTCTTTATGGGCGACACCGGCAGCTTGTTCCTGGGCGGTGCGGTGGCGGCACTGGCCTTCGCTATGGATATGCCGCTGATCTTGATCCTGGTGGGCATCATCTACATCGCCGAGACCATGTCCGACATCATTCAGGTGACCTACTTCAAGGTCACCCACGGCAAGCGCTTTTTCAAAATGGCACCGCTGCACCATCACCTGGAACTCTCCGGCTGGAGTGAGGCGAAGCTGGTTGCAGTGTTCTCCGGCATTACCCTGGTGTTCTGCGCCCTGGCATTCCTGGGCGTCCAGGGACGGTTTTGACTTCGAGAGCGGGCAGGAACCCGCGTAACGTGTCTGACCGGCCCCCGGATTCCCGGCGGCGGAGCACCCCCCGAAAAAGCGCCCCGCCCCGGAAGAGCGCTCCGCTTTACAAGCGCGGAGCGGCCCGCATTCCGGGGACGTCCGGTCAGCAGAGCCGTCCCGCCCAGGCGGCACCCCGGAGGAGAGGAGGGAGTGATATGGCGGCAAGACCCCGCCGCCGGCCGTTGAGCCGGGAGGAGGCGCTGGCGCTTCAGCAGCGCCGGCAGCACCAGCGGGAGATGGAGGAGGAGAGCCGGGAACTGGCCCGGGGCCCCATCGACCTGCCGTTTCTGGTGCTGACGATGCTCCTGACGGGCATCGGCCTCATTATGCTGCTCTCCGCCAGTTTTCCCTCTGCCTACTACGAGACCGAGGGAACCAATCCCATGAGCTACTTTATCCGCCAGGGCGTGTTCGCCATCATGGGTGTGGCCGCCATGCTGCTGATCGGAAAGATCAACTACCAGCGGTTCCGGGCCCTGGCAAAGCCCCTTTTGTATCTGGCGGTTATCCTGCTGCTGCTGGTGCTGATCCCGGGCAACCCCCTGGCCATCACCCGCAACAACGCTACCCGCTGGCTGGGTATCCCCGGCACCTCACTGCAGTTTCAGCCCTCGGAGGTCGCGAAGCTGGCCATCGTGCTGTACTTCTCCGACAGCATCTCCAAGAAAAAAGACCTGATGCGGACCTTCCGCTACGGCATCGCCCCCTATGCCATCATCCTGGTGGCGGTGGCGGGCCTGGTGGGATTGGAGCCCCACCTCTCCGGCGCCATGCTGATTCTGGGTGCCGGCGCCGTGCTGATGCTGGTGGGCGGCATCCACTGGGCGTGGGTTGGCGGCGCCGTGGGCGCGGCGGCCACCATGATGTACACGGTGCTCTTCGTCATCGGTTACAACACCTCCCGTATCACCTACTGGCTGGACCCCTGGAAGGATGCCCAGGGCAAGGGCTACCAGCTGGCCCAGAGCCTTCTGACCATCGGCTCCGGCGGCCTTTTGGGTGTGGGCCTGGGAAAGAGCCGGCAGAAATTTTTGTACCTGCCAGAAGAACACAACGACTTCATCTTCGCCATCGTCTGCGAGGAACTGGGTCTCATCGGTGCCACGGTCATCATGTTGCTTTTCGCAGCGCTGATCCTTCGGGGCTTCTGGATCGCCCTTCACGCCCGGGACCGGTTCGGCAGTTTGATGGTGGTGGGCATCACCACATTGGTGGGACTCCAGACATTTTTGAACATCGGCGTGGTAACGGGTTTGCTGCCCACAACCGGAATCTCCCTTCCCTTTTTCAGCTACGGCGGCACGGCACTGTCCATCCAATTGGCGGAAATGGGAATCGTACTATCGGTGTCCAGGCAGATGAAACCCACAAAGGCCGGCTAGCCGCCGGCCTTTGTACCCTGTCCGGGAGGCGTAATTTATGAGTGAATCCAAATTGCGGCGCGTCATCTTCACCTGCGGCGGTACGGCGGGGCATGTAAACCCGGCCATCGCCCTGGCACAGCTGATGCAGCGGGAAAACCCAAAAACAGAGGTTTTGTTTGTGGGCGCAGAGCGGGGCCTGGAAAAGGACCTGGTGCCCAAGGCGGGCTATCCGTTTCGAACGGTCCACATCTCCAGCTTCCACCGCTCCTTCCGCCCCAGCGAGATCCGGCATAACCTGGTCTCTGTGGGGAATCTGATGCGGGCCCCCCACGAGGCCCGGGCCATTTTGCGGGACTTTTGCCCCGATGTAGTGGTGGGAACCGGCGGCTATGCCAGTTACCCCATGGTCAAAGCGGCAGCCAAGGCGGGCATCCCCACGGCGGTCCACGAGTCCAACATGGTCCCCGGCCTCACCACGGAGATGCTGGAGCCCTATGCCGGGCGGGTCATGGTGGGCTTTGAGGAGTGCCGCCAGCACTACCGCCACCCGGAGAAGGTCATCGTCACGGGCACGCCGGTGCGGGGAGACTTTTTCACCCTGACGAAGGCGGAGGCCAAGCGGCAGCTGGGCGTGGATGACGGCCGACCGCTGGTGGTGTCGTTCTGGGGATCTCTGGGGGCTTCCGGTATGAACCGGGCCATGGTGGATTTTCTGGCGCTGGAGGCGGAGAAGGAGCCTTTCCACCACATCCACGGCGCGGGAAAGACCGGCTATCCGGTGCTGCTGGAGCAGCTGCAGGAGAAGGGCGTGGACCTGAAGGCCCACCCGGCGCTGCAGGTGCGGGAGTACATCTACGATATGGCCACCGTCATGCGGGCGGCAGACCTGGTGCTCTGCCGGGCCGGTGCCTCCACCATCAGTGAGCTGACGGCCCTGGGGGTCCCGGCGGTGATCGTTCCCTCGCCCTATGTCACCAACAACCACCAGGAGAAAAACGCCCGGGTGCTGGAAAAGGCCGGCGGGGCGGCGGTGGTGCTGGAGAAGGACGCCTCAGGGCAGATCCTCTTTCAGACCGTCTGCGGCATCCTGCACGACGCGGACCGGCGGGGCACCATGGAGCGCTCCATGGCCTCCCTGGGAATCCGGGACGCCACGGAGCGGATCTACCGGACGATTCTGGAGTTGTGCCAGTAACCGAATTTTCTCCGATTCCATAGGATGGGGCGGTGAACCATTCTGGGAAGCGGGGGGAAAAGGGTATGAACCAGCTTTACATCTGCGGCGGCAGGACATTGGAAGGCGAAGTACGCGTCCAGGGCGCGAAAAACAGCGTGCTGCCCATCCTGGCCGCCACACTGCTGACACGGGGACAGGTGCTCCTGGAGGGCTGTCCCCACCTGCGGGACGTGGACGCCTCCATCCGGATTCTGCGGGATCTGGGATGCGGCGCCCAGTGGGAGGGAGACACCCTGGCGGTGGATACCGCTGCCTTGAACCGGTGCTCCATCTCTGATATACTAATGAGAGAGATGCGCTCGTCCGCCATCTTTCTGGGGGCGATCCTGGCCCGCTGCGGCCGGGCAGACATCAGCTATCCCGGCGGATGCGAGCTGGGCCCCCGGCCCATTGATCTGCATCTGGCAGGGCTGCGGGAACTGGGGGCGGAGATCCGGGAGGAGGGCGGCTTCCTCCACAGTACCGCTGCCCGACTGCGGGGGCGGGACGTGGTGCTGCGCCTTCCTTCTGTGGGCGCCACGGAGAATCTCATCCTGGCGGCCTGCGGGGCGGAAGGAACCACTGTGCTCTCCAATGCCGCCCGGGAACCGGAGATCGAGGATCTGCAGAATTTCCTGAATGCCTGCGGCGGTGATGTCCGGGGCGCCGGAACCTCCACGGTGGTCATCCGGGGCGGGCGGACCTTCCACGGCGGTACATACCGGGTGATGCCGGACCGTATCGCGGCGGCTACTTATCTCTGTGCGCTGGCCTCAGCCGGCGGCACGGGATTCATCCGGGGCGCCAGGGAGGAGCATCTGGCGACGGTGACGGCGGTACTGCGGGAGGCGGGGTGTGAGATCTCCTCCGGACCTGAGGGGATCGCCTGTATCTGCCGGGAGCGGCTGCGGGCGGTGCGGCCCGTGCGGACAGCGCCTTACCCGGGATTTCCAACCGACGCCCAGGCGGTGCTGATGGCGGCGCTGCTGCGGGGCCGGGGGGCGACGGCGTTTGAGGAGAACATCTTTGAAAACCGCTACCGGCACGTGGATGAACTCACCCGGATGGGAGCGGATATCCGGGTGATGGGCCGGGTGGCGGTGGTCACCGGCGTGGAGACGCTCCATGGTGCGCCGGTGCGGTGTACGGATCTGCGGGGCGGCGCGGCGCTGTGCGTGGCGGCCCTGGCGGCGGAGGG
>FR890941.1:17220-51229 GCA_000436875.1 Oscillibacter sp. CAG:155
CCGAGACCGCCCATATCTCCCGGGGATATGAGGACATTGCCAGGGACCTGAGCGCCCTGGGCGCCGACATCCGATGGGGCGGCGGGAAAGAAAGATCGAAACAGGAGTAGAGCTATGGCAGCCAGACGCAGACATTCCAACCGGCGGCGCAGAAGGGGGAGCTTCGGCTTCCTCTATCGGCTGCTGTCCGTGCTGGTGATCTGCGGCGTGATCGTGGTGGCGCTGACGCTGTTTTTCCGGGTAGATACCATTGTGGTCACCGGAACGCAGCGATACACCCAGCAGGAGGTCATCGACGCCACTGGCATTGCCACCGGCGACAATCTGTTTTTGATGAACAAGTACGATGTGGCGCAGAACATTGTGGGGCAGCTGCCCTACATTGAGGAGATCCGCATCAACCGCAAGCTGCCCGATACGTTGATCATCCAGGTGGAGGAGTGCGGGACGCCGCTGGCCGCGGTACAGGACGGCAGCGCCTGGCTCATCAGTTCCACTGGCAAGATCGTGGACCAGAAGACCGCAGCTGAGGCCGCTGATTACGGCACCATTGACGGCTGCCAGCTGCTGGCGCCGTCGGTGGGGTCCACCATCGCACTGAAAACGGAGTACGCCACCCAGCAGACCAGCCTTTTGCGGCTGCTGGCAGCTCTGGAGGATGAGGACATGATGGGCGACGTGAATGCCATCCACCTGGGGGATGCATCCACGCTGAACATGGATTACTTGGACCGCTTTACCGTGGAGATGCCCTATGGGGCGGATGACTACGGCTGGCTGATGCAGGTCCTCAAGATCGCGGTGGGCCAGCTGGAGACTAACCAGACCGGCACCATCCGGCTCAACCCCGACAGCGAGTACCAGGTCCGCTTCATGCCGGGGCAGCGCTGGGAGGGCTGAGGATCAAAGACCGTCGAATTTCCGCTTTCTTTGAAAAAGTTGCGGGAAAAACCGGAGGTCCACTTGACCCGAACGGCAAAGTGTCATACAATAAACTAAATCTGTATAATACAAAATATTGTGCGTTTCTGGGGAGCGCAGTTCCCTTTTTGCACAAATGATAGCAGGAGGCACATCATGGCATTTGGATTGGAGACCGGTCCCGATACCGTTGTCAATATTAAGGTCATCGGCGTGGGCGGCGGCGGCAACAACGTGGTCAACCGCATGGTCCGCTCCGGGACCAAGGGCGTGGAGTTCGTGGCGGTGAATACCGATAAGCAGGCGCTGAACGTATCCAGCGCTACCTATAAGATCCAGATCGGCGAAAAGCTGACCCACGGACAGGGCGCCGGCTCCGATCCCGAGGTGGGACGCAAGTCCGCTGAGGAGAGCCGTCAGCAGATCGCCAAGGCGCTGGAGGATACCGACATGGTGTTCATCACTGCCGGCATGGGCGGCGGCACCGGCACTGGCGGTGCCCCCATCGTGGCGGAGATTGCCAAGGAGATGGACATCCTCACCGTGGCCGTGGTGACCAAGCCCTTTGGCTTTGAGGGCCGCCGCCGTATGCAGCAGGCCGAGTCCGGCATCGCCGAGCTCAAGGACAAGGTGGACTCTCTGGTCATCATCCCCAACGAGCGTCTCAAGCACGCCACGGACCAGAAGATCACCTTCGCCAACGCCTTTGAGATCGCTGATGATGTGTTGCGCCAGGCGGTGCAGTCCATCTCCGACCTGATCCGGGATACCGGCTTTATCAATCTGGACTTCGCGGATGTTACCGCCATCATGAAAAACGCCGGCATGGCCCATATGGGCGTGGGCCGGGCCGCCGGAAAGGGCAAGGCCGAGGAGGCCGCCAAGATGGCCATTTCCAGCCCCCTGCTGGAGACCTCCATCGAGGGCGCCAAGGGCGTGCTCATCAATGTCACCGGCTCCATGGACATTGGCCTGGAGGAAGTGGAGCAGGCCGCCTCTCTGGTACAGGCGGCGGTACATCCCGATGCTCTCACCATCTTCGGCGCCACCTTCGACGAGACGCTGGACGACGAGATTCGAGTCACCGTCATTGCCACGGGATTCGACAAGGCCCCTGCAGAGCTTCCCAAGGTTCCCGATGTGCAGACCGGCACAGCCGCGTCCCAGACTGCCGCGGCAGGCACCGAGACTCCGGATCATTCCGCTGTCAAAGCTCCGCAGCCGGTGGGTCCCGAGCCCGAGCCGGAGGAGGACGATCCCTTCGAGGATATTTTCAAAATTTTCAACAAGCGCGACTGATTGTAAATGCTGGAAGACCCCGCAGGTTTCTGCCTGCGGGGTCTTTTTCTGCGCCCGCATTTTGGGAGCAGGCAAGGACTGCCATGGCGGCACTGGCGGTTTTTGCTTGGGGTGAGCGGCGTGGATTTCGCCCAAGATAAGCGAGCCGGCAGACAACGAGTTTGCCGGATGCATTTTGGAAAGGGGTGATTCAATGCATGAATCCTTGCAAACAGCAAAAAAATGGCTGCGGGGCGGCGCGGCGTGCCTGCTGGCACTGCTGCTGTGCATGGCAGCTCCCGCCCAAGCCGCTGGTGTGACGGCTGACGGCCCTGCCGCAGGCACCTCCGCCCGGATGCTGGTGCCGGTGGGCCATACGGTAGGCATCAAACTCTTTGCCCGGGGCGTCCTGGTGGTAAAGCTCCCCGAGGGAGCGTCACCGGCAAAGGAGAGCGGCCTGCAGACCGGAGACATCATCGTCAAGTGCGGAGGAGTCTCCGTGACCTCCACCGAGCAGTTCCAGACCCTGCTGCAAAATACCGGTGAGGTATCCACGGACCTTCAGGTCCGGCGGGGCGGAGAGACCATGACGCTGTCCGTTTCGCCGGAACAAAATGACCAGGGGCAGTATGCCATCGGTGCCTGGATTCGGGACTCCATGGCCGGAATCGGCACCATGACCTATTATGACCCCGACAGTGGTGCCTTTGGCGCACTGGGCCACGGGATCACGGACAGCGACACGGCACTGCTGATGCCCTTCTCCTCCGGCTCCATTCTGGGTTCCACGGTGAAGGCGGTGAAAAAGGGTACGGCGGGCGAAGCCGGCGAGCTGCGGGGCGATTTTGATCTCAGCTCCGATTTGGGCGATCTGTACGCCAATACCAGCAGCGGTATTTTCGGCACCCTCTCTCCCTGTGAACTGACGGAACAGATGGGAGAGGCGCTGCCTGTGGCAGACCCAGATGAGGTCCACGCGGGCCCGGCAACCATCCGCTCCAATGTGGACGGGGATGCTGTGCGGGAGTACGACATTGAAATTTTGAAAGTCAATGGCGGTGCTTCCGACGGGCGGGAACTGCTGATCTCCGTAACGGACCCGGGGCTGATTGCATCCACCGGCGGCATCGTCCAGGGCATGTCGGGTTCACCGATTCTGCAGGACGGCAAATTTGTGGGCGCGGTAACGCATGTTCTCTTAAGTGACCCAACCAAAGGATATGGAATTTTGATGGAAACTATGCTGGATGCCGCCCAGAACAGCGCATAAATCGGTGCACCGGCAAAAATGGACACCCAAGCAGCCAAACGGCTGCTTGGGTGCTCTGGCTTGCATTCAATTTTTGGAAACACTGCAGATGCCGCACAATCTTTTCGTGCTGGGAGAAGCAGCTGTGAGGCGTTCTCAGCAGTACCGGTCCCGGCGAGGCTTGATCTGACCTGCCAGAGGCACAATGGCGTGGTGCGGGGCGTGGTGGCGCCGAATACAGTCCCTGGTGGCTTCCAGTGCCTCCGGCTGAATCAGCAGGGACATCCCGCAGGACAGCTCTCCCTGGATGGCCCTGGGAGCAGGGGCAATCCGGTTGGGAATTCCCTCCTGATCCAGCAGATCGTGGAGGGAGAGCCCCTGCTCGTAGTTGGCAAAGAGGATGTAATAGCGGACCTGTTCTTCAGCCATTGAGCAGCTCCACAAAGGCCTCAATACGGGTGCGCAGCTGCTCGGCGTCGGTGTCGGCGTAATCCGTCTCCAGACTGAGCACCGGCACACCGGCTTCCTTCAGCGCCCGACCGACCGCATACTTCTCCGTGTCGTACAGGCAGCAGAACTTCAGGCTGCAGTCGATGACACCGTCCACCTGATACTCCTTCACCAGGCGCAGAATATCATCGATGCGACCGGTGTTGGGGGTGAAGCAGGCGCAGTTGGTCTTCATGTACCGCTGGGACAGGGCCATGAACTGCTCGTCCAGTGTGGTTTTGCTCTCGTCCACCAGATTCTCAAAATACCGGGTGCCGGTGCACATCTCCTCGCACACCACGGCAGCGCCGCTGGTCTCGATGATGTTGTGCAGCTTCCAGTTGGGCACGGCCATGGGGGTGCCGGTAACCAGGATGCGCTTGGTGCCGGCAGGGACCACGCTCACCCCGTCCCGGATGCGCTGCTCCAGCTCGTCGGCCAGCCGGTTGCACATCTGAGCGCACCGCACCGGATCGTCAAAGAAGGCAATCTGCATCACCAGCAGGGCGTCCCGGCCGGAGATGGGCAGGCAGGTGGACTTGCGGCACGCGTACACCCGGGCCAGGGCTTTGCGCTTTTCGTTGATGGTATGGATGGCTTCTCCCAGCTTCTCCGGGGTGATGGTGTTGCCAGTGAATTCCTCCACCTTCCTGGCGAAGTCTGCGATCTCGTCCTTCCACTTCAAGATGTCCTTTTCCCGTTTCATCTGGGGTACGTCCATGATGTACATGGGCACGTCCTCCCCCAGGATCTCGTAGGCCTTTTTCTTACCGTCGCAGGTGGTCTCGCCCACATACAGGTCGGCAATGCGGAAGAAGGGGCAGGTCCGGCCCAGCCGGGCGCCCACCGAGGCCTTCACCAGGGGGCAGGTGCTCTTGGGCAGCACGGCCTCGCCGTCAGGCACCCAGAACTGAGAACCGCCGCAAAGACCGGTGACGATACCGTCAGCGGCCACCACTACCTCATCGGGCACATAGACGCAGAAGGTGCCGAAGACCTTGCGGCCCTGCTTCTGAGCCTCGATCAGCTCAGCCGGACGGATACCGTGGACCTCGGAGATCACCAGATCCCAGAAATCCATGGCCTTGGGCCGGTTTTCCTGGGAGAGAAAGACGTCTCCCACGGCAGTGGGGAGCACCTGACAGAGCAGGTCGTGATTCTCCAGATCCATCCCCAGGTCTTTCCACATCTGTACATAATCTGACATACCGCGTTCCTCCATATTCTTGTAGATGTTCTCACGGCCTGGCGGGTTTCTTCCGGTTCTGCCTCAGCTTCGTTTCCGCCTGGCGGGGACCCGTTCCGGTGCGCCGGGTTCAAATGGCCGGGCGGCAGCAGGCCCCGGCGGTGGAAACGGAAGGGACAGGAGCAGGTATTTTCCCGCATAGCTGGATTTCTCAGGGGGACTGATGGGGCCAGGCGTCCTTATTTGGTCACCTTACCCCGGGCAATCAGTGCCGCGCCCAAAGCTCCGGCATACCGGCCCATGGGGTCGGTGAGGACGGGACACTTCAATTTCAGCGAGAGCCGCTCCACCAGGTAGGCGCTGTCGCACAGCCCGCCGGTGAGCAGGACGTCGCCCGCCATGGTGTGCCGGGCGCACAGCCCTGCCACCTTGCATACCACCGAGTCCACGACCCCGGCGGCGATATCCTCCCGGCGCTCTCCGGCACCGATGTGGCTGATGACCTCGCTTTCGGCAAAAACGGTGCACATGGAGCTGATGGCAAGCGGTGTGCCGGACGCCGCCAGCGTGAACAGCTCCGGCAGGTCCACTCCCAGGCGGTTTGCCATGATCTCCAGGAACTTACCGGTGCCCGCAGAGCACTTGTCGTTCATGAGAAAGCTGGCGGGCATCCCGTGTTCCACGGTGATGACCTTGGTGTCCTGCCCGCCAATGTCGATGATGGTGCAGTCCCGGCCCAGCAGGTACCAGCCGCCCCGGCCGTGGCAGGTGATCTCAGTGACGGTTTTGTCCGCGTAGTCCACGGCCACCCGGCCGTAGCCGGTGGCCACCACCTTCATTCCCGCACCCAGCGGATGGCCGCCTTCCGCCAGCCGCCGGGCGATTTCGTTGGAAGTCTCCCGGCTGCTCCAGCCGGTGGGCAGGACAAAGCGGTCTTCCATACCTGCCTCGCTGAGCACCACCACCTTGGAGGCGGTGGAGCCAATGTCAATTCCCGTAAAGTAGTTCATTTGTCAATTATCTCCAGAAAGGCAGCCGGGTGGGTGTTGATCTTTCCCTTGTCCGCCTGGGAATAGTTGGTCTCGATATTCAGATAGGGAAGGCCCTTCTCCCGGATAACAAACCGGCGGATGAAGAAGGCCTCTCCATAGGTCTCAAAGTCAGGGGGGCAGCTTGATTCCGGTTTGTTCCATGCAAGGCATCTCCTTTGGATATGGCGGCCGCCGCAGTGCTTGAAAATTTCGGAGCAGCGCAGGTGCTCTGAGAGGGCCGACCAGCAGTACAATGCAAAATTGTGTGGATATTTACTCAGTATTTTATCTGGAAACCATATAAAACGCAAGTAATAGATTCCTATTCAAAAGAATAACGCTTGAAGATCAAAGGTTGCCGCTGCGGGGGAAGTGTTTTTTCGGAACTTGTACAAGGCAAAAAAGACCGACTGCCAGGATGGCAGTCGGTCTTTTTTGTATGTTCAGATCTATTTCAAAATGAGATGACAATGGGGCAGAAAATGCGGAGGAACCAGGGAAAAACGGTCTCACAGCCCCAGCGCCATCAGTTTGGCATTGAGCTTTTTATAAATGCGCTCCTGGAACCAGGGCTCCGTGGAGGCGGCCACGGCCTCCTCCAGACCGAACCAGCCTACCCGGCTGTTTTCATCCAGCTTGCACCGTACCGGCAGCGCGGGGTCTGCCTCCAGGAGGTAAGTGACGTTCAGGTGCAGATGGGAGGAGACATAGCGGCCGTGCTTTTCATGGCCGTCCACCGTTAAAATCTCCAGAGAAAAGATCTCCGGGGTAACCGGACGGACCTCTGTGAGACCGCTCTCCTCCCGTACCTCCCGGAGCGCCGCCGCCAGAAGATCCTGCTGCCCGTCGGCGTGGCCTCCCAGCCAGGCCCAGGAGTCATAGAGGTTGTGGTAGGCCATCAGGACCTGCTTGCGGTCAGGGCTGACTACCCAGGCGGAGGCGGTGAAATGGGCTTCAGGGTTGGAACGGGTGTAGAGGTCCTCCCCCCGGCGCATCCGTGCCAGCAATCCTTCCCGGTCCGCAGCCTCCTGCTCGTTCCAGGGCTGGTAGGTCTCGATTTGGTTCAAAAGCGACATGTGACCACTCCTCCGGCAGCCGGCGCGTTTCCAGTGCGGAAGTGGGGAAAAGCCCTTGAAAACACTGGGATTGCTGGCTTTTTCAAAAAAATCGTCGAATGATTTTTGGAATTTATTTACAGTTCCTTCTTGCAAACGCTGTCCGTTTATGGTAATTTATAGAAAACGTGATTTGAAGCTTCATGAATCCGTCGCAAACGGGGGCGCTGTTCCGCCGCGGCAGGGGCGCTGCACCCACTGAAAAACACGGTATGAGTGTATCAAAATTTCAGGAAAAGGACAAGGGAAATCATGGATGTGAGAAGAAGGGTATTACTGGCAGATGCCAATGAGGAATTCCGCACGCTGCTGCGGAAAGCCATAGATCAAACCGAGGCCTTCACTGTGGTGGGCGAGGCCGGGAACGGGGCGGAGACGCTGGAGCTGGCCGAGCAGCTGCACCCGGATCTGTTGGTGCTGGATGTGGTGATGCCGGGAGACGGCCTGACGGTTTTAAAGCAGCTCAAACTCAGCGGGGAAGAGAGTCTCAAGGTCATCGTGGTGTCCGCCTTTTGCAGTGAGCAGGTGGTGGCAGAGGCTGTGGAGCTGGGAGCCAGCTATTTCATGGCCAAGCCCTGCGAGCCCGCCGCGCTGATCGAACGGATGCAGGCCCTGTTTGTCCAGGCCGAGCCCCAGCCGGATCAGTCTTTGGAGCTGAAGAACCTGGTGACCTCCGTGATTCATGAGATCGGGGTTCCTGCCCACATCAAGGGCTATCAATACCTGCGGGAGGCCATTATTATCACGGTGCAGGACATGGACGTGATCAACGCCGTCACCAAGGTGCTCTATCCGGAAGTGGCCCGGCGGTTCGGAACCACGGCCTCCCGGGTGGAGCGGGCTATCCGTCACGCCATCGAGGTGGCCTGGGACCGGGGCGATCTGGAGACGCTGCAAAAGTACTTCGGCTACACGGTCTCTAACGCCAAGGGGAAACCCACCAACAGCGAGTTCATTGCCATGATCGCGGACCGGCTGGTGCTGGAGCAGAAAAATCAGACCAAGGCCTGGAAGGCATAAAATGCAAAAGGAGAGGCAGAGCGCCTCTCCTTTTTTACATCTCCGGTCAGTCTGCCGCCAGTTTCTCCCCAATGACGGCCATCTGCTCCACCGTCAGATCCCAGTCCCAGGGGAGGTGGACCTCCGCCAGCCGGTCCGACCAGCAGAGCAGGTATTGATTCACGGCCTCATTGCCGATAGATACCTGAAGCACTTCCTCTGCCCCCCAGGGGGAGGGGTCCACGGGGCGGTATTCCTCCCGGTACTCCGGGGGGATCTGGTCGTTGTCCCGCTCTACCCAGTCAATGAAGTCCTGCTTGCAAAGATCATAGAGGAAGGGGGCCTTCACGGTGACGATGTCATACCGGAGTTCCGGCCACTGGCCCTCTCCCAGCCGGGCATCCTGGCGGTATTCCCCGTGGCTGCCCAGGAAGGAGGTGTCTACCCGGGCCTCGGTGGACCAGCGGTCATAATCTACCTCTGCCAAGTCTTCGATCCGCAGAGGGATGGGGTCGTCATAGACAGACCAGGTCATGCCTTGGTAGGTGTAGGTCTCCGCCGCCGGATGGTCTGCGAACCAGTCGGTGCCGGCATTGTCCATCACAAGAGCCATCAGTCCGGCCAGAGCTGCCGCCGTCAGGACAAGGATGACGGCGATCATCACCAGAAAGTTGCCCCAGGCCGGACACCGGAGCCGCTGGAGATACTTCCGGATCAGGTCGGTCAGAAAGCCCGCCAGAGTGAAGAACACCAGCATTCCCACCAGCAGCAGGACCATTCCGGCGGACCGGCTCACGCTGGCAAAGGAGGCCAGCACCAGCAGGGCCGACCACACCATGACCAGGATGCTGAGCCATTTGGCGCTGGGAAGGTCCGGCAGAGGGGCTCCGGTCTCGGCGGTGGCCCTGGCCTTCCGGAGCCAGCGGCGGTAGGAAAAAAGTCCCCACAGAATCAGCACTGTCAGGGGCAGGTAGGCCCCGGCCGCCAACAGAGAGGAGCTGCTGCCGATGTTATCCACCGGGTCCCGTACCAGCTGCCAGAGACTGAATCCCACCTGGAAAAGGGAGAGAAGGAGCAGAGCCAGATAGCTTTTTCTCAGAGGTCCGCCGATGCTCTTGTGGATGTTGGCCAGTTCCAGGGCGGAGTCCGTCTCCAGTGGAATGGCGTGTTCATCCTCGTTGTAGAAGACCTGCACCTGGTCCAGGCTGGCGGCCAGCTGCCATCCGGCTTGGGCACAGTAGTCCCGGAAGGTCTCCAGCCCCGGCGCCGGGGCGGGGGAGAAGCGCCCGGCTCCTGCGAAAAAGGTCACGGCGAATTTCAGCTTCCGGGGCTCGGTCCGGCGGTATCTCCAGCTCCAGGGAGTGATGGATGTCAGCAGCCAGCCCCGGGCGGCCATCTCCGCCAGGTGGGCGGTGAGCTTGGTCCGGTCCAGGAAGTTGTACAGGGGAATCCACTCCCGTTTGGTATTTCCCATGGTCAGGTTCCTCCTTTCGCTGTAAGGTGGTCGTAGTCGTCGATCTGGGCCTGCAGGCGGCGGCGCTCCTCCGCCAGGGCCGCCTGGCCCGCCGCTGTCAGGAGATAACTGCGCCTGCGGCCTTCCACCTTGGTTTCCCGGATGTAGCCGGCATCGAGAAACTGCTCCAGCAGGTTGTAGAGTGTGCCGGGGCCTACGCTCACCCGGCCTGCCGTCAGGGCGGTGACCTGGGACATAATGTCGGCGCCGCACTGCTCCTGCCGCAGACACAGCAGGATGTAAAACATCTGCTCTGTCAGCGTCTGAAATTTTTCCCGGGCCATGGCGCGCCTCCTTCCAATATCGATATTCGATCTTTCCTGCTTTCAGGATAATATCGAATATCGAGCTTGTCAAGAAGAAATATCGAATATCGATGATAAAAACCGGGCTTGCCAAATTTTTGACATCGTGCTATTCTAAAAAAATAGGATCATACTAGGAAAAGAGGAACTGAAGATGACGTATTCTTTCCGGCCCCACGGGGTTTGCTCGCAGGAGATGCGGGTGGAACTGGACGAGCAGGGCCGCATTGCGAATCTGGAAGTATTGGGCGGCTGCAGCGGCAACCTGCAGGGTATCTCCGCACTGGTGCGGGGCATGAGTGCTCAGGAGGCCGTGGAGCGGCTCAAGGGTATTCGCTGCGGGTTCAAATCCACCTCCTGTCCGGATCAGCTGGCCCAGGGCCTGGAACAGATCCTGGCACAGCGGGAGCAATAAGAAAGGGGCCGGTATCCGGCCTCTTTTTTGCGGTGCCAGGGCAAATTTTTACGAAAAATAAGCGCGGATGGTTCCCAAATTCTGGTTTTCCAATGGACAAGCCAGATGGAAAGTGATAAACTAAAAAAATATTGAGTTGGACGGAAATAGAAGGAAAAGCAAGGAAAGAGCGGTTGAAACGTATGAAAATCGTGTTGGTCATTGACCAGTTTGACGATGCGAATAACGGCACTACAATCAGCGCCAGGCGGTTTGCCATGGCGCTCAAGGAGCATGGAAACGAGGTGCGGGTCATCGCCATTGGGAAGCCGGGGCCCAATAAGTATGCAGTCCGGCAGATGCGCTTTTTGCCCATTGTGGAGCACCTGATCACCAGCCAGGGCATGCGCCTGGCTGTTCCCAACCGGCATGTGTTTGAAAAGGCGGCGGCCTGGGCGGATGTGGTGCACTTCATGATGCCCTCCCCGCTGGCGGTGGCGGGCCTCAAGCATGTGGAAAAGCTGGGGATTCCCCATACGGCCGCGTTCCACTGCCAGCCGGAAAACATCACGTTCACGCTGCACCTGGGCAACAGCAAGCGGGCCAATGACTTTTTGTACAACCGGTTCCGGGACAGCTTTTACAATCGCTTTACCCATATCCACTGCCCCAGCAACATGATCGCCGAGCAGCTGCGCCAGCACGGCTACACCGCCCAGCTGCACGTGATCTCCAACGGCATCAGCCCCCAGTATCACTACCGCAAGCTGCCGAAAGAGGACTGGATGCTGGGAAAGTTCAACATTTTGATGGTGGGCCGGTACGCGGGGGAAAAGCGGCAGGACGTGCTGATCGATGCCTGTGCCCGCTCCCGGTATGCCCAGCAGCTGCAGGTGATTCTGGCAGGCAAGGGGCCGCTGGAGAGAAAGTACCGCCGTCTGGCGGAAAAGCTGCCCAACCCCATTGTCATGGAATTCTATGAGCCGGAGCGGCTTTTGGATATCTTTGCCATGTGCGATTTGTATGTCCACACCTCCGATGCGGAGATCGAGGCCATGAGCTGCATGGAGGCGTTTGCCTGCGGACTGGTGCCGGTGATCGCCGATTCGCCCCGCTCCGCCACGCCCCAGTTCGCGCTGGACGAGCGGAGCCTCTTTCCGGCGGGAGACAGCCTGGCCCTGGCCCGGCGCATCGACTGGTGGATCGACCATCCGGCCCAGCGGCAGGAGATGGAAGTGCGCTATGCCGAGCACGCCAAGCAGTACGCGCTGGAGCGCTCCATCCAGCTGACGGAGGAGATGTTCCGCCAGGCCATCGAAGAGCAGCGCCCCGCTTCCAGGTAAAATTGCATGCAGGTTCTGCGGGACCGCCGCCGGGAGACACCGGCGGCGGTCCTTTTGCATAAGATGAAGCGGGCCGGAGATGGTTCCGGCGGTCCCGGGCACCGGAGAGCACGTTTCTTTTCACGGCGGTACTTAGCGTTCCCGGCCGGGACGGGAGACTATTTGGGGAGGAAGGAGCGATGGCATATTCCGACCGGGAACTGCTGGCGCGTTTGATTCAGTGTGAAGCGGGCGGGGAGGGAGAAAACGGCATGAAGGCGGTGGCCGGCGTGGTGATGAACCGGGTCAACGCCGTCGGCGGCGAATACGCCCGGGTGGGCCAGGGCAGCATTCGCAACATCATTTTCCAGCCGTATCAGTTCGTCTGCGCCAGCGAAACGGAGGGAGGGGTCTACAACCCTCAAAATATTTACAACATGCGCCCGGAACAGATTCACTATGACATTGCCGACTGGGCCATTGCGGGAAACCGGCTGCCGGATGTGGCGGAATCGCTGTGGTTTTACAACCCGTTCGGCCCCACCTGCCGGTCCTTTTTCCCGTCGGATGTGGGATACTGGCAGACCAGGATCGGCGATCACTGCTTTTATAATCCGACGAATGCCTATTATCGAACTTGAGGGGTGTTGCTTATGATGCAGTATCAAAACGGTGCGCAGCCGGTGGCGCGGATGCGTGTGAACGGCGGGCAGGCGGTCATGCCGGGAATGGACTGGTCTGCGGAGATCAGCGGCGGACCGGAGATGACGCCGGCGGCGCCCGCCCGGCCCAATTCCGGCGCCGGTACGGGCCGGTCCATGCCGGGCCTCGCCGGCACCGGCGGGACCACCAGTGAAGGCGGACAGATGGACCTGCGCAATCATCTTCCCAGCGAGGTCATTACGGACCCGGTCTCTGTGGAAGAGGCATACCGGGGCTCTTTGAAGGCGATGCTGCTGCGGTATGTGGGCAACTATGTGGTGGCCACGTTCCTGGTGGGCACCCAGAATACCGTGGCCTGGGAAGGAATTTTGTACGACGTGGGCAATGACTATGTGACCATTTATCAGGAGGGACGGGACCGGTACATCGTATCGGACATTTACTCTTTGAAATTCATCGAGTTTTACGATACCCGATGCAGAGAATTGTGCCACGACATGCTCCACAATGGACAGTGGCAGGGAGGCACCACCTGAGAAAACAGTTGCGCAGACGGTGGGAGCTGTGCTAAAATCCACGGTATCTGATACGAAAGGAAGGGGAGACCCTGATGGATTTCGAAAAACTGGCCGCGGAGCGGTATTCTCTCCGCAAATTCAGCGACCGCCCCGTGGAACCGGAGAAGCTGACCCAGATCCTGGAGGCCGGCCGCAACGCACCCACCGCCCACAACAATCAGCCCCAGCGTATTCTGGTCATCCAGAGCCCGGAGGCGCTGGAACTGGCAGACGGCTGCGTGGACGCACACTTCCATCCGCCGGTACTGCTGGTGGTGTCCTATGATCCCGCCGCCGCGTGGGTCCGGGAGAAGGATGGAAAGAATCACGGTGAGATCGACGCTGCCATCGCTGCCACACAGATGATGCTTCAGGCCGCGGATCTGGGCCTGGGGACCACCTACATCGGGATGTTTGACCCCGTGAAGATTCAAGAGACCTTCCCCGAGGAGCTGTCTGGTCTGACGCCCATTGCCGTGCTGGCGCTGGGGTATCCTGCCGAGGGGGCGAGACCTTCCCGCCTCCATGCCGACCGAAAGCCCCTGGAGACGCTGGTGCGCTACCGTTAAAAGAAAATCCTGTCTGTAGAAAAGAGATGTCTGTCCGCTGCCGAAAGGCGGCGGCAGACATCTCTTTTTGCAATTTAAACAAAAAACGAACTGAAATTTCAACAAAACAACCAACGACATGGAGAACGGTATTTTTAAGATGCCAATTCTTGGGATAACGTTTGCGTAATCGTATAATTTGAAATGGATTTCCGCCGATTGTGAGAGTTTTAACCGATTTTGACAACTTTTTCACAAAAAAACCGATGGACAAAATCTGTCAAAGAGGTGTATCATGGTTGCTAAAATTGGTAGAACCAATTTTGACAAATTCAGAGATTTCATTGACAGGAGATTGAGCACTATGGATTATCAGGCACTGACGCCGGAACTTGTCCAACAGCTGTCCGCCATCGCGCCGGGACGTGTGTTTACCGGCAGTGACATCAATGCGGATTACAGTCATGACGAGATGCCCATTTACGGTAAGTCATTCCCGGAAGCAGTGGTGGAGGCGGCGTCCACGGAGGAGATTGCTGCGGTGATGAAGCTGTGCAACGAGCACCGCATCCCCGTTACCCCCCGGGGCGCCGGTACGGGCCTTGTGGGCGGAGCGGTTCCCGTCTGCGGCGGCGTGCTGCTGGTGACCACCCGGATGAACAAGATCCTGGGTTATGACGAGGAGAACTTCACCGTCACCGTTCAGCCCGGTGTCCTGCTCAATACCCTGGCGGAGGACGCGTCCTCCAAGGGGCTGCTGTATCCCCCCGATCCCGGTGAGAAGTTTGCCACACTGGGCGGCAATGTTTCCACCAATGCCGGCGGCATGCGGGCCGTCAAGTACGGCTGCACCCGGGACTATGTAAAGGCCATGACTGTGGTGCTCCCCACCGGCGAGATCATCCATCTGGGCAGCTCTGTTTCCAAGACCAGCTCCGGCTACAGCCTGCTGAATCTGATGATCGGCTCCGAGGGTACCCTGGGTGTCATCACGGAGCTGACGCTCAAACTGATCCCCGCTCCCAAGGAGACCATCAGCCTCATCATCCCCTATCCTGACATGGAGTCCTGCATTGCCTCCGTGCCTGCCTTTTTCCAGCATCACCTCAACCCCCAGGCGCTGGAGTTCATGGGCAAGGACATCGTCATCTCCTCTGAGGCCTATGTGGGCAAGCAGGTGTTCCCCCGCAAGATCGACGGCGTGGAGGCCGAGGCCTACCTGCTGGTGACCTTTGACGGCAACGATGCCGACGAGCTGGATGCGATGATCGAGCAGGCGTCCGAGGTGGTGCTGGAGGCTGGCGCCATCGACGTGCTGGTGGCAGACACCCCGGCCCTCAAGCGGGACGCCTGGGCTGCCCGCAGCAGTTTCCTGGAGGCCATCATGGCGGATACCAAGCTGCTGGACGAGTGCGATGTGGTGGTGCCCGTCACCCAGATCGCCAAGTTCCTGAGCTATGTGGAATCCCTCCAGGAGACCGTGGGACTGAAGGTGCGCAGCTTCGGCCACGCCGGCGACGGCAACCTGCACATCTACTGCTGCAGCAACGACCTGGAGGAGGACGCGTTCAAGGCCCGGGCCGAGAAATTCATGGAGGCCGTCTACATCAAGGCCACCGAGCTGGGCGGTCAGGTCTCCGGCGAGCATGGCATCGGCCGGGGCAAGGTTCCCTATCTGGCCGAATCCGTGGGTGAGGTGAACATGCGTCTGATGGAACAGATCAAGCAGGTGTTTGACCCGAATCTGATCCTCAACCCCGGCAAAGTCTGCTACAAACTGTAATATACATAAATTAAAATACAAAAAGCAATCGCCTGCGGCGGCGATGTGGAAAAGAAAGGCGGAAAACAACATGGCTTATCTTATCAATCCC
Organism: Oscillibacter sp. CAG:155; assembly: GCA_000436875.1. GTDB lineage: Bacteria > Bacillota > Clostridia > Oscillospirales > Oscillospiraceae > Oscillibacter. Next base: position 32,665 of record FR890941.1, read on the forward strand.
GAAGATCAGGATCTGCTGGACAGTGTGCGGGAATTCTGTGAAAAAGAGATCAAGGAACAGTGCAAGGAATATGACGTCTCCGGCGAGTGGCCCGCGGAAATCTATAAGAAGGCGGCGGAGCTGGGCTACAATGGCCTGGAGGTTCCCAAGGAATACGGCGGCCTTGGGCTGGAGCGCATCACTGTGGCCGCGCTGATGGAGGAGTTTGCCAAGGCGGATGCAGGCTTTGCCTCCACCATCACCGCCAGCAATCTGGCATTGAAAGCCGTCCTCATCGGCGGCAGCGAGGAGCAGAAGCAGCACTGCTGCGATCTTTTGATGGACGGCAACCACGGCGCCTTCTGCCTGACCGAGCCCATGGCGGGTTCCGACGCCGGAAACAGCAAGACCACCGCCGTCCGGGAGGGGGACGAGTATATTCTCAACGGCCGCAAGTGCTTCATCACCAACGGCGGTGTGGCGTCCTTCTATGTGGTCACCGCCATGACCGACAAGTCCCAGGGCGTCAAGGGAATGTCCGCCTTTCTGGTAGAGGCCGGAACGCCGGGCCTGTCTACCGGGAACCATGAGAACAAGATGGGCATCCGCACCTCCAATACCTGCGATGTGGTGCTTGAGGACTGCCGCATTCCCGCCTCTGCCCTGATGGGCGCTGAAGGCGAGGGCTACAAGATCGCCATGAAGACCCTGGACATGTCCCGGGCCTGGGTGGGCTGCGGCGCCGTGGGCATTGCCCAGCGGGCCATCGACGAGGCGGTGGCCTATGGCAAGCAGCGCGTCACCTTCGGAAAGCCCATTTTGAAAAACCAGGCGCTCCAGTTCAAGATCGCCGATATGGAGATCCGCACGGAGACCGCCCGTCAGATGGTGGCTCACGCCCTGCGGCTGATGGATGCCGGGCTGCCCTACGGCCGGGAGTCCGCCATCGCCAAGTGCTATGCCGGCGATGTGGCGGGGCAGAATGCGCTGGAGGCCATCCAGATGCTGGGCGGATACGGCTACAGCCGTGAGTACCCGGTGGAGAAGCTCCTCCGGGACGCCAAGATCTTCCAGATATTCGAGGGCACCAACGAGATCCAGCGGATGGTCATTGGCAAGAGTGTCATCGGCAAGTTCTGAAATCCGGCGGCATCCGGCCGCTGATCTGCAATCTGTTGAAAATGAGGAGTAAAACAACATGGAACTTTTGGTATGCATCAAACAGGTGCCGGACGATTCCGTCACCGTAACGCTGGACCCCGCCACCGGCGGCCCCCAGCTCAAGGACATCACCCCGGTGGTCAATGCATTTGACACCTATGCACTGGAAATGGCCACCCGGTTCAAGGAGGCCAACGGCGGCAGCGTCACCGTGCTCACCATTGGTGACGAGGCGGCCCTGACACCGTCCCTGCGCAGCTGCCTGTCCGTGGGAGCGGACCACGCTTACGTGGTCACGGAGCCCGCGGCGGTCTCTGCCCCGGGCAAGGGCTATTTGCTGGGCCAGGCCGCCGGTAAGCTGGCGGAGGGCCCCTTCGACGTGATCTTCTGCGGCTGCGAGTCCACCGACACTGCTGACGGCCAGGTGGGTGTGCAGCTGGCTGAGCAGCTGGGGCTGCCGGTGATCACCAACGTCCTGGAGCTGGAGCCCAAGGACGGCGGTATTTCCGCCAAGCAGGAGACGGAGGAGGGCTACCGGGTGGTAGAGGCCCCCTGCCCCTGTGTGGTGACGGTGACCAAGCCCGCCTATGAGCCCCGGTATCCCTCCATCAAAAGCAAAATGGCGGCCCGGAAGATGCCCATCGGCACACTGACGGCGGCGGAGATGGGCACCGACGGTGCCCGCGCGGCAGCGGCGCCCGCCAAGCGCGTGGCGCTCTGCGCACCTCCTCAGCGGCAAAGCGGTGTGAAGATCCAGGAAAAGGAAGCCGCCGAGTCCGTGCGCCGGGCCATGGAGATGCTGGCCGGGCAGAAGCTGATCTGAGGGAGGATTTTTCGATATGCAAAATCATGGCATTGTGGTATACTTGGAGTGTGCCGGCGGTCAGCCGGTGAAGGCGAGCCTGGAAGCGCTCAACGCCGCCAAGCGACTGGCGGCTCAGCAGGGCGGCAAGCCGGTGGCGGCGGTGCTGCTGGACAGCGCAGATGCTGCGGCGGAGGCCGGCGCCTATGGCGCCGATGAGATTCTCAGCGTCCAGGTGGGAGGTTATCAGCCGGAGAGCTGTGCTGCTGCCCTGGCAGAGCTGTGCCGGCGCTATGAGGCGGACTGCCTGCTGCTTGGCTCCACCCGGGACGGCAAGGAACTGGCGGCAAGAGTGGCGGCCCGGCTGGGTGCCGGCTGTGTCACCGACGCCACGGGCCTGAGCGAACAGGGCTGGGTCCGCTCCGTGTACGGTGGCTCTTTGCTGGAGACGGTGGCCGTAGAGGGCCCGGCAGTGGTGACGGTTCGCTCCGGCAGCTTTGGCAAGCCGGAGCGGGAAGAGGGCCGCACCGCACCGGTCAGCCAGGAGGCGGTGACGCTTCCCGAGATCCGGACCGTGATCCGGGACACCGTGAAAGAACTGGCCGAGGCAGTGAACCTGGAAGACGCTGAGGTAGTCGTGGCCGGTGGCCGCGGCATGGGCAGCGCCGAGAACTTTGCCCTGGTGCAGGAGCTGGCGGATCTGCTGGGCGGTGTGGTCGGTGCCAGCCGCCCCGCCATCGAAGAGGGCTGGGTGCCCCGGAACCATCAGGTGGGGCAGTCCGGCAAGATTGTTGCGCCCAAGCTGTACATTGCCTGCGGTATTTCCGGCGCCATGCAGCATGTTTCCGGCATGAGCGGCTCGGGATACATCGTGGCCATCAACAAGGATGAGGATGCCCCCATTTTTGATGTGGCGGACGTGGGCATTGTGGGCAACGTGGCTGAGATCCTGCCTCTGATGATCGAAGAAGTGAAGGCCCGCAAGCGCTGAAAACATTCCCGGTGCAGGACAGGAATGTCCTGCGCCGCGGGGATTGGAGGATGCTATGCCGCAGAAAACTAACAGCCTGCAGGATTCCAACCGGATGTATATGCGGGTGATTGACTACATCAAGCAGGAGATCACCGCCGGCCGGCTGCAGGTCGGTTCCAAGCTGCCGCCGGAGCGGACCATGGCGGAGATGCTGGGCGTCAGCCGCAATTCCGTGCGGGAGGCGGTCCGGGTCCTGGAGATCATGGGGACCACGGTCAGTGTTCAGGGGGCGGGGCATTTCATCGCAAGCAATTTTGAAAGCGCGATGGTGGAGACGCTCTCGCTGATGTTCGTGCTCAAGAAGCTGGATTTCCGGCAGATCAGCCAGCTGCGTTATGCCCTGGAACTCAAGTCTTTCACACTGGCGGTGAACCATGCCACGGAGCAGGATCTGGCGGATCTGCGGGAGATCATCTCCCAGCTGGACATGGGCCTCAAGGAGGAAGAGGAGAACGTGCTGCTGGACAAGCGTCTCCACTATAGCATTGCCCGGGCATCGGGAAATCAGCTGTTTGTGGAGATCCTTCAGGCCCTGTCGGATGTGATGGACCGGTTCATCGCTGATCTGCGGCGGGATATCATGTCAGAGGAATCCCAGAAGCGAAAACTCTACGATGTTCACCGGCGGATCGTGGAGAACATTTTTACCAAGGACATTGCTGCCGGCTCCGCCGCCGTGGCGGAGCACTTTGCCCTGATTGACCAGCAGCTGGAACTGCGCGGCGGAGCCGTGCCGGATACAAATTGACGAGTTGATAGAGGAGGAAAGTCTGATGGCGGTCGTAAATCTCGATTTTTACTCTTATGAGCTGGCAATGAATACCCAAGCCACTGTTCTGCTGCCGGAGCGCCGGGGTGTGCCCTGCACCTCCCGGGAAGGAAAGCCTTATCCGGTTTTGTATCTGCTCCACGGTCATGGTCAGGACCACACCAGTTGGTTGCGCCTGACCCGTCTGGAAAATTATCTGCAAAACAGCGATGTCATCGTGGTAATGCCCAATGGCAGCCGGGGCTGCTATGTGGACGGAGTCCACAGCCATCGGTATGGCACTTATCTGACGGAAGAGCTGCCCTGCATTTTGAAAAACTGGTTCCACATCTCTGAAAAGCGGGAGGAGACGATGATTGCCGGCATGTCCATGGGCGGCTACGGCGCCCTGCGGGCGGCCCTCAGTCACCCGGAACAGTATGGGACGGTCGTCGGGCTCTCCTCCGTCATCCGGATGGGAAAGACCAGCCTCCGGGGACATGCGGACAAGGGACTGGCAATTCCGGAGGTGCCGGAGATCGACGATAATTTCCAGGAGATTTTCGGAGATGACGCATCCTATGAAACCTCTGCATACAGCCTGCGGAAACTGGCGCGGGATCTGGAAATGCGCAGCTGCCCCAAGCCCCGCCTGCTTCAGATGTGCGGAGATGAGGACCCGCTGCTGTCCGGCTGCCGGGAATTTGACACGTTTTTAACACAAGAGTGTCCTTCCATCCAGCATGAGCTGCGGGTGGGTCCGGGGATTCATGATTTTGTCTTTTGGGACCGGATGCTGCCGGAAGCCCTCCAGTTTTGCAAGTTGATCTGACGGTGCCGAAAATGGCGCAAACCCTGTCCGCCCAACGGGTGGACAGGGTTTTTTTAGAAAAACCTGAGTACTTGTCATACGAGATAGCTGCATGAAAAAGTCGGAAATCAAAATCTGAAAATCAAAAATCCGCATCCACAAAATTGTACAAAGTAAACAACTGAATTTGGGCTTACCTTGGGAAAACTATGGAAAGTAGAAAATTGAGCAGCCAAAAAACCCGATGATTTGAGGAAAAAACGGAGTTTGTTTGATTTGACGAAGTGCCTGAAAATATTGATGGATTTGGGCGGCAGGAATTTCAAATAAAAACGCTTTTTTATATATCGCACCCGGCGGACAAGAACGTTATAATAAAAGAAGATTTTGGACGGGCGCGCTTGCGTCCTCGGTATTTACAGCCGCATCAGGAGAAGAAAACAAAAAGGGAGGTGTTTTTCCGCCGGCTGGCGGATGGAGCCGGAACTGTGCTGCAGGACCGGCGAAGCGTGTGTCTGAGAGGGAGACGCCGCTTGATTCCAGCTCCATGGGGCCTGAAGAATACCGTTCCACGATCTGCTTGTGTCTGATTCTTTAGGAGGTGTGTTTATGACGCAATTTGTTCTGGCAATTATCATTTCTATTGCGGTCTTGATCTTCATGATCGTCAAGCTGAACATCCATCCCGTCATTTCCCTGTTTGTCGGCAGTATGATCGCCGGCTCCATCCTGGGCAACAACCCGGTTACCACCATTACGGCCATTGCCAACGGCTTCGGCAGCACGCTGGGCAGCATCGGCATGACCATCATCTTCGGCTCCATCATCGCCTGCTCCATCCGGGATTCCGGTGCTGCCAAGTCCATGGTGAACTTCTTCATCAAGCTCTTCCACGGCAAGAACCTGGAGCTGTCCACCGGTATGGCGGCCTACATCATGTCCATCCCCGTGTTCGGCGATGTGACCACGGTTCTGATCTCCCCTCTGTGCGCCATCATCTCCAAGCGGCAGAATAAGCCCATGGGCCAGATGGCGTCCTTCACGATCCTGGCACTGAATCTGACCCACTCCATGGTGCCCCCCACCCCCGGTATCCTGGCGGTTGCCGTGCTGCTGGGCGCGGACCTGGGCCTGGTCATTCTGTGGGGCATTGTCTGCTCCTTCATCGCCTACATCGTCACTTGGCTGCTGATGCGCAAGTGGGCTGGTAAGGATTATTATCCCCCCAAGCCGGAGTTTGTGGAAGGTGTGGAAGAGGTCAAGAGCAATGACTACCATGATCTGCTGATCAAAGAAGATAACCTCCCCAACGTGCTCTTCGCCATGTCCCCCATCCTGGTCCCCGTGATCCTGATCGCCCTGGCCTCCTTTGCTGATATGACCATGGCGGAGGGCGACGCCGTTCGCGTACTGCTGGATACTCTGGGCAACCGGAACATCGCTATGTTCCTGGGCGTGGTGTTCGGCTGGCTGCTGGCTGTGGCTCACAAGGACAAGGCTCTGGCCAACTACAACCTCACCTCCGGCAAGAACGAGAAGAGCCTGTTCACCATGATGTTCAACGGCTGGGTCAGCGAGGCTCTGGAAGTTGCTCTGATCCCCCTGATTGTCACCGGTTTCGGCGGCGGCTTCGCACAGATCATTAAGGACGCTCCCGCTGCTGGCGAGCTGGGCGACGTGGTCGCGGCCACCGGCTTCCCCGGACTGCTGGTTCCCTTCGTCATCGGTGCCGTTATGGAGTGCGCCGTTGGTTCCCGTACCACCGCTGGCATGACGGCCGCTGGCCTGTGCCTGCCCATGCTGGATTCCCTGGGCATCTCCCCCGTGGCCTGCGCGGTCATGATCGGTGCCGGCACCATGATTGTCTCTCACGTCAACGACTCCGGCTGGTGGGTCAGCCAGTCCATGTTCAACATGGATATGACCCGTACCTTCAAGTACAACACGCTGGTCGGCGGCGTTGCCGGTGTGATTGCCGGTATCGTGGGTGCGATCTTCATCACCATCGGTGTGATGTAAAAACGCGGATCAGGACTGCGGCTGCAGCCTGAGCGCATGTAAGCGTACATAAAATAGGGGCCACCGTTGGTGCCGTACGTGGCAGCGGCGGTGGCCCCTTCCCTGAAATTTTCGCGCCGGCTCCGGTGCGTGAATGAACCGTCTGAGGCGGAAAACCGACGGACGGGCAACCCTCCAAACAGCGACTATGGACAAAAAGGAGAAAAAACAATGATGCAGAAAAGTCATGACGATCGGATGCTGTGGGCACAGTTCGACGCTCTGGAAATGGGCACGGGCTGGGACGACACGGACATCGAAAAGCCGCAGATCATGGTGGAGAGCGTGTACGGCGACTCTCATCCCGGCAGCTGGCACCTGAATCAGCTGGTGGAGCAGGCGGTTTACGGTGTGTACGAAAAGGGCGGCAAGCCCGCCAAGTACTATGCCACGGATATCTGCGACGGCTGCGCGCAGGGCCATGACGGCATGAACGTGGTGCTGGCCTCCCGGGAGGCTCTGGCCAACATGGTGGAGGTGCATGCCTCCGCAGTGCCCTGGGACGGCATGATCCTCATGTCCAGCTGCGACAAGTCCATTCCCGCCCACCTGAAGGCTGCGGCCCGGATGGATATCCCCACCATCTTTATGCCGGGCGGTTCCATGCGGCCGGGTCCTAACATGACCACGTCTCTAGTGGCGGGCGACATCTCCCTGCGCCAGAAGCGCAAGGACGCCATCACGCCCCAGGAAGTGCGGGACTATAAGCTGACCGGCTGCCCGTCCGTGGGTGCGTGCACCTTCCTGGGCACCGCTTCCACCATGCAGTGCATCGCGGAGGCCCTGGGCATGACGCTGCCCGGCGCTGCCCTGGCACCGGCAACCATGCGGGATATCATCCAGTACGCCCGTTATGCCGGCCGCAAGATCATGGAGCTGGTGGAAAAGAACATCACCGCCAGCAAGATCATGACGCCTGCCGCGTTCAAGAACGCCATCATCGTGCACAGCGCCATCGGTGGTTCCACCAACGCCACCATCCACCTGCCTTCCATCGCCCGGGAGCTGGGCTATGACCTGCCCATCGAGCTCTTTGACGAGATCAACCATCAGGTGCCCCATCTGGGCAACATCAATCCCTCCGGCACACAGCTGACCGAGTCCTTCTGGTTTGCCGGCGGTATCCCCATGGTGCAGTGGATGCTGCGGGATATGCTGGATCTGGACGTGATGACTGTCACCGGCAAGACCCTGGGTGAGAATCTGGAGGATCTGCACAAGGACAACTGGTTCGATCGGAATCTGGGTTACCTCGCTAACTACGGTCTGACCCGGGATCAGGTGATCTTCCCCGTGGAGAAGGCCCCCGAAAAGGGCTCTGTGGCCATTCTGAAGGGCAACATCGCCCCCGAGGGCTCTGTTCTGAAGTACTCCGCCTGCGCAATGAATCAGCGGGAAGTGGTCAATGCCAAGGCCCGGGTGTTCAACTGCGAGGAGGATGCTCATGACGCCGTGGTGGAGAACAAGATCAATCCCGGCGAAGTGATCATCATCCGCTATGAGGGCCCCCGCGGCTGCGGCATGCCCGAGATGCTGATGACCACCGAGGCCATCGTCTGCGATGAGCGGATCAACGGCTCCGTGGCCCTGATTACCGACGGCCGCTTCTCCGGTGCCACCCGCGGCGCTGCCATCGGCCACGTCAGCCCCGAAGCTGCTGCCGGCGGCCCCATCGCATTCCTGGAGGAAGGCGATTTGATCTCCTACAGCGTCAAGGACCGCACCATCAACATGACGGGTATCCACGGCGTGCCCTGCACAGTGGAAGAGGCCACGGCGGAGTTGGCCAAGCGCGCTGAGAAGGGAATTCTGCCTCGTGAGCCCCGCAAGGGCTTCTACAAGCTCTACACTGACCACGCTCTCTCCGCCATGAAGGGCGCCGGACTGGAATAACCGGAAAGGAGCGACCGGATGAACGCAGCATATCTGGCACCGGCCATCACGCTGTTCCGAAAAGACGGAACGCTGGATCTGGAGAGTCAGGGAAAACTGTTTGACAACCTGATCGAAAAGGGAATTGACGGGATTCTCGTGGAGGGAAGCTCCAGTGAATTTTTCGCCATGCCCATGGAGGAACGCCGGGAGATGGCACGATTTGCCATTGAGCGGGTGGACCACCGGGTCAAGCTGATCATCGGTACCAGCAGTATGGTAGCCAGTGAGATCACGGAGTTTTCCAACTACTGCCTGGAGCAGGGGGCGGACGCGGTGATGATCCTGCCGCCCTACTACTTCCGCTTTGGCGCGGAGGCGCTTTTGCAGTACTATGACCGTCTGGCCCGGGAGATCCATGGCCCGATCTACATTTATAATTTCCCGGCCAACACCGGTACGTCCATCCAGCCGGAGACCGTGCTGCAGCTGGCCACTATGCACAGCAACATCGTGGGCATCAAAGATACCACGGTGGACATGAGCCACACCCGTGAGCTGATCAAGACAGTCAAATCCCAGATTCCGACTTTCGAGATCTACTCCGGCTATGACGACAACTTTGCCCATAACATCCTGGCCGGCGGCGACGGCTGCATCGCGGCACTGAGCAATGTGGTGCCGGAGGTGTGCGCCGCCTGGGTGAAGGCCTTCCGGGACAACGATCTGGAGGGAATCGCCAGGGGCCAGCAGGCCATTGACCGCCTGATGGACCTGTATACCATCCGGGACCCCTTCCTGCCGGTTTTGAAAGAGGCCTGCAAGATGCGGGGCATTGCTGCCAGCAGCACCGGCACGTTCCCCATGCCAAACGCCACAGTGGAGGATGACGCAAGAATTTCTGCATTGCTGGCCCATGAGGGAATCCACTGAGCACAATTCAAAACGGGAGCCCGTTCCGATTGAGGAACGGGCTCCCGTTTTGTGTGATGGGGCGATGGCGGCGGGATGACCGGCACCATCGGATTTGTTAAGAAGGAGAGGACAGGGAAGAATCCGCCTGCTCTCCGTCGCCAAAGAACAAAAGCCAGCTGTTGGTGACGTGTTCCTCCATGATTTCCCGGCAGAGCTTGGGGTCTCTTTGCCGGAAGGCGCTGAGCAGCCGCTCGTGATAGAAAAAGCCTGTCTTGGGGCCCTTGATTGCAGTCATTTCGTGCCAGCTGCTGCGCAGCACATTGTTCAAAATCCGATAGACCCCGATGATCATGGGATTTCCGGTCATCTCTCCGATGAGCATGTGGAAAGAGAGGTCATAATAGGAGTTCCGGTCCACATCGTTTGCGGTTTCCAGCATCTGGTGATACAAAATCGCCAGATGGGAGATCTGCTCATCCGTGGCGCGGGTGGCAGCCAGTTCTGCAACCGGTCCTTCAAACACACGGCGGAATTCCAGCACCGCACGCAGGGAGTCATCGGCCAGATACACGTCCGGAATCAGATCCTGCATAAAAGTGCCGATGCTGGGCTGGCTGATGAACGATCCGTCACCGACGCGGGTTTCAATCAGGCCCTGGGCGGACAGAGACTGCAGCGCCTGCCGGATGGAAACGCGGCTCACCTGAAAAATTTCCGCCAGCTCATTTTCTGAGGGGAGGCGTTCCCCGGGTTTCCATTTCCCGGTCAGGATCTGATCTTTGAGTTGGTTTTCGATTTGTGTGGACAGTTTGATACGGCTGACCGGGTGAAGTGCCATGCAAGGTTCCTCCCTTTTGTAAACTCTACCAATTTTACTATACCTGCTGGAAGGCGGAAATTCAAGACTCGTATGACAAATAAACAGCTGGATAGATCGTACAAAAAGAGACCGGAATTTCTGCTGAATCCACAGAAACGTTGAATTTCTGATCTGAATTCAAAAAAATACAAGAAAAGAGGGGTATTTGGCTGTTGATTGTAAAAGAAAATGCAAGAGTTACAATAGCTGCTGCCTTTTCCATTTGGACATGATTCACAGGGAATTCTTGAAAGATACCTCGAAAACTGGTATATTAGTCCTGTAATTTGAGCGAGCACCTCCTGAAAAAAGAAAAGGAGCTTGTTGCAGTTACTTGTATGACAGGTAGCCAGGGAAACCGGCGGGGTGATTCTGCACTGAGGCCGGACGCCCCGTGTGCTTGCGTTTGGAAAATGTCCATGGTATGATGAAATAGTAAACTTTTACGGGGAAAATCTTGCGGATTTTGTCTGAAAATACAGTCGGCTGTGCCGGAGCGGCCGACTCCATGGAGGGTGTGCAGTGTCACAGTTTTTAACAGGTGCAGAGCCGATGGGAAACGCGGTGCGCTTTTCCAACAACACGGACCAATATGGATATGATGCTGTTTTTTATCAGAGCGGACAGAATATTGCAGGCTTTCTGCATATTCACGATTTCTTTGAATTTGTGATTTATCTGGGCGAGGAGCCGATCCGGTACCAGGTGGCCGGAAAAGAGTATCCGGTGGAGTTTGGAGATGTTCTGATCTGCGATATGATGGACGAGCATCGGCTGCTGTGTGACCGGAACGAATCCCATATGCGCTTCAGCGTGGGGCTTTCCTTCGGCTTTGTGATGGCCTGTTCCACCAAGGATGACAATCTGCTTCAGATCTTCAGCCGGAACAGCAGCTGCTATCCGGTGTTGCATCTGGGGGCACTGGCGATCCACAAATATGTGGAGCTGATTCAGCAGTTCCAAAACTGCCCGGTGGAGCGTGGACAGCGGGTATTCCATCAGGCCATCCTCCATCAGATGCTGGCCTATCTGCAGGACGATTTCCTGCGGATCAACGGCACCGGTGCCACCATCACCCGGCAGGATACCCTGGTGTGTGAGCTGGTCAACTATATCAATCTGCATATTGGGGAGGACTTGAGCCTGAAGACTTTGGGCCTGGTGACCAATTATAACCCCACCTATCTCTCCCGCACTTTCAAAAATATTACCAGAAGTCCGCTGAAGACCTACATAGACGAAAAGCGCATCAACACAGCAAAGCTGCTGATGTCCCGGGATATCCCCATGACGGAGATTGCCCTGCAAGTGGGGTACCAGAATTACAGTACCTTTTATAATACGTTCAAGCGCCTGGCCGGAGTGAGTCCGGAGCGTTATGCGCGGGAAATCCGCGGCCCGGAAAAAGCGGAACAGGAGATTCCCTGAAGTTCCCGTAAAAAGTGGAAAACGTTGCGTTTTATATACGTGAGGCCATTTCCTGCCCGGATTGTCCGGCAAGAGAATGGATGGTGTATTTGTGGGATTGAGCACGGAAAAAATCAAAAATCGAAAGCTGAAAATCAAAAATCAGAAGAAAATTTCTTTGTGCAATTTCACGAGCCGGATTTTTACCAAACAGAAATATCCACCTGTTCCAAATCGGAAAAACGCCGATTTTTCCGGAGAAAAGGGAAGAGAAGGCTGTGCAGGCTGACAAACGAACCATGGGGCTTTACAGGGAACCGGGTATGGATTTTCGAAGAATTACGCCGGTTTGGCAATCGACCCGTCATGTGGAAAACGATATAGTAGAGTTGTGAGTTTTCCACGGGGATTACGTTCCGTCCTTTCCAGAGAGGGAGGCGGGCGGCCCTGAAAAATCCGCGTCCCGTGTTGCGGCGGGCGCATGGAGAACGCAGCATTGGCGGCCGGACCACGGGGTGCGGCCGGGGAGCTTGAATTCAATAAAGTGAGGGAAAAGTATGAAACAAAAAGTGGTCATGGACGGAAACACCGCCGCGGCCTACGCCTCTTACGCATTTACGGAGGTTGCGGCCATCTATCCTATCACCCCTTCTTCCCAGATGGCGGAATCCGTGGATGAGTGGGCGTCTCAGGGCAAGAAGAACCTCTTTGGAAAGCCGGTCAAGGTCATTGAGATGCAGTCCGAAGCAGGTGCCGCCGGCACCTGCCACGGTTCTTTGCAGGCCGGCGCGCTGACCGCCACCTATACGGCAGCCCAGGGTCTGCTGCTGATGATCCCTCCCATGTTCCGCATCGCAGGTGAATTTCTGCCGGCGGTGTTCCACGTCTCCGCCCGCACGGTGGCCCAGAATATGTGGTCCATCTTCGGCGACCACTCCGACGTGATGACCTGCCGGTCCATCGGCTTTGCCATGCTGGCCTCCGCCTGTCCTCAGGAGTCGATGGACCTGGGCGCGGTGGCGCACCTTTCTGCCATCAAGGCACGTCACCCCTTCATGCATTTCTTTGACGGCTTCCGCACCTCCCACGAGATGCAGAAGATCGACGCTCTGGACTATGAGGATCTTCGTCCCCTGGTGGATTACGACCAGATCAGGGCCTTCCGGGCCAACAGCCTCAACCCGGAGCATCCCCACGCCCGGGGCACCACTGCCGGCACTGAGACCTTCTTCCAGGGCCGGGAGGCCTCCAACGGCCACTATGAGGCCATCCCCGACATCGTCCAGCACTACATGGACGAGATCAACAAGATCACCGGCCGCAACTACAAGCTCTACGATTATTACGGCGCGCCGGACGCCACCGAGGTGGCCGTCGCCATGGGTTCCGTCACCGAGACCATGCGGGAGGTGGTGGATGAGCTCAACTGCCGCGGCCGCAAGGTGGGCATGATCTCCGTCCACCTGTTCCGCCCCTTCTCCGCCAAGCACTTCCTCAGCGTGCTGCCGGAGACCGTGAAGAAAGTGGCGGTTCTGGACCGCACCAAAGAGTCCGGCTCCGTGGGCGAGCCGCTGTATCTGGACGTGAAGGCCGTGCTGGATGATTCCGGCCGTTCCTTCTCTGCGGTGGTGGGCGGCCGGTACGGTCTGGCCGGCAAGGACACCACCCCGGGGCAGATCGTGGCGGTGTACGATAACCTCTCCCAGGACGCCCCCAAGACAAACTTCACCATTGGCATCGTGGACGATGTGACCCATACATCTCTGCCCTATCATGAGGTGACTATCGACAAGCCCCATGAGATCGCCTGCAAGCTGTGGGGTACCGGCGGCGACGGTACCGTGGGCGCCAACAAGAACTCCGTCAAGATCATCGGGGACCTGACCGAGAAATATGCCCAGGCTTATTTCGCATACGACGCCAAGAAGTCCGGCGGCGTGACCCAGTCTCACCTGCGTTTCAGCGATCAGCCCATCCATGCCACCTATCTGGTCCAGTCCGCGGATTTCGTGGCAGTCCATAACCCCGCTTACCTCACCAAGTTCGACGTGGCAAAGGACCTCAAGCCTGGCGGGACCTTCCTGCTCAACTGCCAGTGGAGCGCGGAGGAGCTAGACGAGAAGCTGCCCGGCAACCTCAAGCGGGGCCTTGCGGAGAAGAAGGCCAAGCTGTATTTGATCGACGCGTCCCACATCGCCATGAAGCTGGGACTGGGCAACCGGACCAACACCGTGCTCCAGTCCGCGTTCTTCAAGCTGGCCGGCATCATTTCCATGGAGCAGGCCATGGACGCCATGAAGGAGGCTATCAAGAAAACCTACCTGGTGAAGGCCGGTCAGAAGGTGGTGGATCTGAACTGCGCCGCCGTGGACGAGGGCGTACAGGCCCTGCATCAGGTGGAAGTCCCCGCCAGCTGGCTCAATGCGCCGGTGGAAGAGGCCGCCCCCGCGGCGGAGGGAGACTTCCTGGAGCAGGTCTTCAAGCCCATGGACCGGATGCAGGGAGACAGCCTGCCGGTGTCCGTCTTCCAGAAGTTCGGCACAGTGGACGGCACCTGGCCCAGCGGCACTTCCAAGTACGATAAGCGCCGGGATGCGATTCAGATTCCCCGGTGGGAGCCTGCCGCCTGCATCCAGTGCAACCTCTGCTCCCTGGTCTGCCCCCACGCGGCCATCCGCCCCGTACTGCTGACGGAAGAGGAAAAGACCGCCGCACCGGCGGGATTTGCAACGGTTCCCGCCAAGGGACCGGGACTGGAGAAGTACGCCTTCCGCATCCAGGTCTCTCCCTTTGACTGCCTGGGCTGCGGCTGCTGCGCCAACGTCTGCCCCGCCAAGACCAAGGCCCTGACCATGGAGAGCGCCGAGTCCCAGGCGGGCGAGGCGGAAAACTGGACCTACGGTGTGGAGCAGGTGCCTGTCAAGCAGGACGCCGGCAGCGACAAGACCGTCAAGGCCAGCCAGTTCAAAAAGCCCTATTATGAGTTCCCGCCCGCCTGCGCAGGCTGCGGCGAGACCGCGTACATCAAGCTGGTCACCCAGCTCTTCGGCGATCACATGTACATCGCCAATGCCTCCGGCTGCACCGCGGCCCACGGCGGTTCCCTGCCCTCCACGCCCTACTGCAAGGATGACCGGGGCTTCGGTCCCCCCTGGGAGCAGTCCCTCTTCGAGGATAACGCCGAGTTTGCCTTCGGCTTCCTCCAGGCCCATGACACCGTCAACAGTGAGCTGGTGGACGCTGTGGAACTGCTGCGGGACGCCGGCGTTGCCCAGGCGGAGTGCGAGGCGTATCTCGCCAGCCGGGAGCACGCCAAGGAATCCCGGGATGCTACCGACGCCCTGGTAAAGGCGCTGGAGTCCGCCGCATGCGAGACGGAGGAGACGAAGGAGGCCCGGGATCTGGTGCTCCAGAACCGGGAGTTCCTCAGCAAGAAGTCCGTGTGGGCCTTCGGCGGCGACGGCTGGGCTTACGATATCGGCTTCGGCGGTCTGGACCATGTCCTGGCCTCCGGCAAGGACATCAACATGCTGGTACTGGACACCGAGGTGTACTCCAACACCGGCGGCCAGTCCTCCAAGGCCACATCAGCCGGTGCGGTGGCCCAGTTTGCCGCCTCCGGCAAACGAACCAAGAAGAAAGATCTGGGCAGGATGCTCATGAGCTACGGTTATGTGTATGTGGCCCAGGTGGCCATGGGGGCCGATCCCAACCAGACCCTCAAGGCCATCCGGGAGGCCGAGGCCTATCCCGGCCCCTCCGTGGTCATCGCCTACGCGCCCTGCACGGCTCACGGCATCCCCCACGGCATGGGCAACTGCCAGAATGAGATGAAGCGGGCCGTGGATGCCGGATACTGGCACCTGTACCGCTATAATCCCGCCCGGAAGGCGGAAGGCAAGAATCCCTTTGTCCTGGATTCCAAGGAACCCACCGGGGATTACCTGGACTTCATCCGGTCTGAGCGGCGCTTCGCCGCGCTGGAGGCCAAGTTCCCCGAGGAGGCTAAGAAGGTCTTTGCCCAGGCCCAGCAGGATGCCAAGGAGCGCTACGCCTCTTATGCGGCGCTGAATGAGAACCCGGACTGAGCCCATTTTCAGGCTGCTTCGGAACGGCCGCCCCGGTACTTTGGTACCGGAGCGGCCCGGTCCGGTTTCAGCGCAGCCGCAACTCTGTTCACTGCCCATCTGCCGCGAGTGCCGGTGGGCTCCAATGATTGAATTTTGATATAGAGAGGACATCTGGAATGAAGACTGCAAAAGAATATAAAGACAGCCTCCGGGAGCGGAAAATCAGAGTCTACGTAAAGGGCGAGCTGCTGGACAGCGCCTCCGTGATTGACCATCCCTTCATCCGGGGACATGTGAATTCCGCCGCCATGACCTACGCCCTGGCCAGCAACCCGGAGTATGCGGACCTGATGACCGCTACTTCCCACCTCACCGGCCACAAGATTAACCGCTTCACCCACATCCACCAGTCCGTGGACGATTTGATGAAAAAGGCCAAGATGCTGCGCACCATATCCCAGAAGACCGGCACCTGCTATCAGCGCTGCGTGGGCTTTGACGCTCTCAACGCCACCTATACCGTTACCTACGAGTGTGACCAGGCGCTGGGGACGAACTACCACGAGCGGTTTAAGAAGTTTTTGATCCAGGTCCAGGACAACGACTGGATGGTGGCCGGCGCCATGACGGATGTGAAGGGCGACCGCAGCCTGCGCCCCAGCCAGCAGGCGGACCCGGACATGTTCGTCCACGTGGTGGAAAAGCGGGCCGACGGCATCGTTATCCGGGGTGCCAAGGCCCACATGACCGGCATGGTCAACTCCCACTGGATGCTGATCATGCCCACCATGGGCATGAAGGAGAATGAGGCGGAGTATGCCGTCTCCTGCGCCATCCCCGTGGATGCCCCCGGTGTGACCCACATCTTCGGCCGCCAGACCAACGACGACCGCAAGTGTGAGGGAGCCATTGACCAGGGCAACGCCAATTACGGCATTGTGGGCGGCGAGTGCCTGACGGTGCTGGACAATGTGTTCGTGCCCTGGGAGTATGTGTTCATGTGCGGGGAGTACCAGTTCTCCGGTCTCCTGGTAGAGCGCTTTGCCTGCTATCACCGCTCCAACTACGGCGGCTGCAAGGGCGGCGTCAGCGACGTGGTCATCGGCGCTGCCGCGCTGTGGGCCGATTATCAGGGAACCAGCAAGGCAAGTCATATCAAGGACAAGCTCAACGAGATGATGCACATGACCGAGACGCTGTACGCCTGCGCCGTGGCTGCCGCGGCCATGGGCGGCCCCACCCCCTCCGGAGCCTACTTTGTGGACCGGCTGATGGCCAATGTCTGCAAACACAATGTCACCAAGCTCATCTATGACATCGACCGCCTGGCTCAGGACATCAGCGGCGGCATCATTGCCACCATGCCCTCTGAGGCGGATCTGCGTAACCCCGAGATCGGCAAGTGGGTGGAAAAGTATCTGCGTGGCGTGGACGGCGTTCCCACCGAGGACCGTATGCGGGTGGGCCGTCTGCTGGAGAATATGACCGGCGGCACCGCTCTGGTGGAGTCCATGCACGGTGCTGGTTCGCCCCAGGCCCAGAAGGTCATGTACTCCAAGCTCTCCGGCCTGGAGCAGAAAAAGAAGTTCGCCGCCCATATCGCCGGTGTAGGTCACAGCGAGGAGTAATCCTCCGGTTTGAAGACAATAGCCGGTTCCGGTAAGCGCCTGGTCAGAGGCGCGGGGCCGTGCCGGAAGAATCATGCAGAAAAGGAAGGAAGAAACTATGGATTTTTCTCTCACGCGTGAACAGGCTCTGGTTCAGAAGATGATGCGCTCCTTCACGGAAAACGAGGTCAAGCCCATCGCTGCGGAGATCGACCGTACCCATCAGTATCCCGCCGAGAACGTGGCCAAGCTCTTCCAGCTGGGCGTCATGGGCATGACCGTGCCCAAGGAGTACGGCGGCATGGGCGCCGATCAGGTGGCTGCCGCCATCTGCACCGAGGAGCTGGCCAAGGCCTGCGCCTCCACCAGTGACATCGTGGCGGGCCACACGCTGTGCTGCGTGCCCATCGTGGAACACGGTACCGAGGAGCAAAAGCGCAAATACCTGCCCATGCTTACCAAGGGCGGTGTGCTGGGCGGCATGGGCATCACCGAGCCCAATGCCGGTTCCGATGCCTCCAAGAGCCAGACGGAGGCCCGTCTGGAGGGCGACCACTACGTGATCAACGGCTCCAAGATCTTCATCACCAACGGCCCCGAGGCCGGCGTGTTCGTGATCTTTGCCATGACCGACAAGACCAAGGGCAACAAGGGGCTGTCCGCTTTCATCATCGAGAGCAGCTTTCCCGGCTTCTCCATCGGCAAGGTGGAGGACAAGATGGGCCTGCACGGCGTCCACACCTCCGAGATCGTCTTTACCGACATGATCGTGCCCAAGGAGAACCTGCTGGGCAAGGAGGGAGCCGGCTTCAAGATCTGCATGCAGACCCTGGACACCGGCCGGATCGGCATTGCTGCCCAGTCTCTGGGCATTGCAGAGGGCGCTCTGGAAGAGGCCATCGCCTACACCAAGGGCCGCGTCCAGTTCGGCAAGCCCATTTCCAAGTTCCAGAACACCCAGTTCACCTTTGCCGACATGGCTATGCGCATTGAGGCTGCCCGCCTGCTGACCTATCAGGCTGCCAGTGTGAAGGAGTCCGGTGCCCGCTGCACCAAGCAGGCCGCTATGGCCAAGCTCTCCGCCTCTGAGACCGCCATGTGGGTGACCACCAAGGCGCTGCAGATGTTCGGCGGCTACGGCTATACCAACGACTATCCCATGGAGCGCATGATGCGCGATGCCAAGATTACCGAGATCTACGAGGGCACTTCTGAGATCCAGCGCATCGTCATCTCCGCCAAC
>FR890942.1:0-294 GCA_000436875.1 Oscillibacter sp. CAG:155
CCAGCGACACCAGATCCAGCGCCAGGCCGGTTTGATGCTCACTGGTACCAGGAGGGGCTACCCAGCGGGCGGCTTCCACCTTGGCGTCCTCCAGGGAATACCCCGCCGCCCGGAGGCGGGAGACCTTGTTATTGTAGAGGCGGGTCTGCGTGGCCTGGGTCCGGTAAGCCGAGCAGACGATGGGCTCCAGTCCTGCCGCCCGGCAGTCGGTCAGCATGGCATTGAGATCGTCGTAAATCCGCTTGTCCACCTGCAGTCCGTTTTTCAGCCGGGCCAGCTCCACCGTATAGGACT
>FR890942.1:408-16742 GCA_000436875.1 Oscillibacter sp. CAG:155
TTGTCCGGGACGGCACCTCCGTGCCCGCCGCAAGTGCGCCGGAGCTGAGTGCCAGACCCGCCAGCACCGCGGCGCTTGTTCTTTTCATCCATTGTTTCATGGGAGTTCTGTCCTTTCCAACCGGTACAAATGTTCCGCTCTTCCTGCTTTTATGGTACTCCCGTCCCCCCCGAAAAACAAGGGGAACTTTGTAAACAAAACAAAACGAAGACCGCCGCAGACCGCGGCTGCCTCCGCTCATGACAGTTCCAGATGCACAGACTCGTGGTATACCGGCTTTACCAGGCCGGGGATCTCCACAGCGTCGGTAAAGCGCACATCGTCCGTAAACTCCCGCAGCAGCGAGATGATGTAGGGATGGGGGCGCTCGTCCGGGCGCCGGGCAGCCACGCACACCACCGCCGTCTTGGGCTGCAGCAGGTTCAGCAGCTTCCGGGTGGTGGAGGACAGGGAGGCATGGTGGGGGACCTTCAAAATCTCGCAGGGGGTCGCGGTGCAGGTCTCCCACATGTGGGCATAGGCATCCCCGCCCAGGACGATCTCCCGGCCGTGGTAGTACAGCCGCTGGCGCAGGCTGGAGACGTTCATGGACTTGGCCCAGTGGATCAGGTCATAGCCATCCCGCTCGCCCCGGAACGCCGCATCGCACAGCTCCTTCTGCCGGGGGTACAGCGCCGGCTCGCCGAAGAGAATGTCCATGGTCAGTTCCGGCGTCAGCATCAGCGTCACAGGCCGGTTGCCTTTCAATTCCGTCCGGCGGGCGATGCGTCCGGCATGGCGGCGCAGGGGGATGGCGTACAGGTCCATGCACCGCAGAAAATTCCGGGCGGCCTTGGGCAGGCCGTTGTCCCCGTCCGGGTCCAGCGGCGCGGCATCCGCCGGCGGGAGATAGGTGGTCAGCAGCTCCCCCACGGTCACCGCCTCCAAAACCCGCTCCAATCCTCCCACGTGGTCCCGGTGGAAGTGGGTCAGCAGCAGGATGTCCAGATGGGTCACGCCGTTTTTCCGCAGAAAGTCCCCGGCGTAAATGCGGCGGGAGTTGGGGTCGTTGAGCCCCGGGTGGTCATCCCGCTCCAGCGCGTCGTGGCCGCAGTCCACCAGCATGGCAAAGCGCTGCGTATCACCGTCCATCTCCCGGACCAAAATGGCGTCGCCGTTGCCTACGTTGATAAAATCCAATACCAGCATGCCCATCCCCCCTGTGAAATTGTTGTTTCTACCATAACACATCTGTGGTCCTGAGGCAATGCGTCCCAGCCTCCGGCGGATACCAAAATTTCCCGTGGAAATTTCGGCGTCCTGACGAAGGAAGCCCCCGCCGGAATCCGGCGGGGGCTTTCATTTTTCAGTTTGCTTCTGTCTCCAAATAGGCGGCGAGGCCGTCTTACAGGTTCCGCAGCGCGTCCACCAGAGCGGTCTTGCCCTCGGTCTTGGCGTCCTTCATCTTCACGACGCGGGCGGGACTGCCGGCCACCACGGCGTTTTCCGGCACGTCCTCGATAACTACCGCGCCGGCGGCCACCACGGCACCCCGGCCGATGTGGATGCCCTCGATCACCACCGCGTTGGCGCCGATGACCACGTCGTCCTCCACGATGACGGGCGTTGCGGATGCGGGCTCCACCACGCCGGCCAGCACAGTACCGGCGCCGATGTGACAGTGGTCGCCCACGGTGGCCCGGCCGCCCAGGACGGTGCCCATGTCGATCATGGTGCCCTTGCCCACCACGGCACCGATGTTCAAAATAGCACCCATCATGATGACGGCGCCCTCGCCGATCTCCACCTTCTCCCGGATGATGGCGCCGGGCTCGATACGGGCCTTCAGGTTCTTCAGGTCCAGCAGCGGCACGCCGGAATTGCGGCGGTCGTTTTCCACCACGCAGTCAGTGATCTTATCCCGGTTGGCCTCCAGAATGGGGCCCAGCTCCTGCCAGTCGCCGAACACGGTGAAGCTGCCGGAACCGCCAAAGACCTTGGCAGAGCCGAAATCCACGGGAGCGGAGGTGTTGACATACACCTTCACCGGGGTCTTTTTCTCAGAGTTTGCGATATAGTCGATGATTTCCTGTGCGTTCATAGGTCACTCTCCAAATAAGATTTTTTGCAGGTCGTATACCCCGGCGGGCTTTCCCGCCAGCAGCCGGGCCATGTGCAGCGCACCGCTGACAAAGATCTGGCGGCTGGCAGCCCGGTGAGTGATGGAAAACTCCTCGTCGGTGCCGAAGAAGTGGACGGTGTGGGTTCCTGCCACGGTGCCGCCCCGCAGGGCGTGGATGCCCACCTCGTTCCGGTTCCGGGGGCCGCAGATGCCCTCCCGGCCGTAGACAGGCGTCAGGGTGTGCTGGGGGTCGATGGCCTCCAGCAGCAGCTTTGCCGTGCCGCTGGGGGCATCCGCCTTTTGATTGTGGTGGGTCTCGGTGATCTCGATGTCAAAATCCGGCTTGAGCACATCGCTCACCGCCCGCAGGGCCCGGACGAACACCGCCACGCCCAGGGAGTAGTTGGCACTCCAGAGAACCGGCGCCACGCTCCCCAAGGCCTCCAGGCGCTGCTTTTGCTCCGGGGTGTATCCGGTGGTACCGGAGACCAGAGGGGTTCCTGTGCGGCGGACATACGCGCACACGGCGTCCAGCGCCTCCGGGCGGGAGAAGTCGATGACCACATCGGCCACCCGGCCCATGCTGTCCAGGCGGGCGAGGTCGTCATGGCCCAGGGCTGCCACCACCTCGTCACCGGTACTCTCCGCGGTCTCCCGGATCAGTCTGCCCATTTTGCCCCGGCCGATCAGAAGGAACTTCACAGCAGTCCGGCCTCCTCCATGGTGGTCCGCAGCGCCGCCGCGTGCTCCGCACTCATCTCGCAGAGGGGCAGACGCATGGGACCCACGTTCAATCCCAGCAGGTTCATGGCAGTCTTTACCGGGATGGGGTTGACCTCCAGGAAGAGGTCATTCATCAGCTGCAGGTACTTCAGGTGGTTGGCCACCGCCTGGGCCTGCCGGCCGTGGAGATAATCGTCCACGATCTGGTGGCACATGGCGGGCATCACGTTGGCGTACACGGAGATGACGCCGCTGCCGCCGATGCTCATGAGGGGCACGGTGATATCGTCATTGCCGGAGTAGAGGGCGAAATCCGGCCCCACACAGCGGGCGATCTTCATGGCATAGGACATATCGCCGCTGGCCTCCTTGATGCCCACGATGTTGGGGTGCTTGGCAAGACGCTCCACCACGGAGACGGGGATGGAGCAGCCGGTGCGGCCGGGGACGTTGTAAAGGATGCAGGGGATGTGGACCGCGTCCGCCGTCTCGGCGAAGTGGCGGTACATGCCCTCGGTATTGGCCTTGTTGTAATAGGGAGAGATGAGCAGCAGCGCGTCGGCGCCCATGTCCTGATACTGGATGCTCTTTTCGACCTGGGTGGCAGTGCAGTTGGAACCGCTGCCCACGATGACGGGCACCCGGCCGCCTACCACCTTGATGGTGTGGGCCACCACGGCGGCGTCCTCCTCGTGGGACATGGTGGAGTACTCACCAGTGGTGCCCAGGGTCAAAATGCCGTCGGTCCCGGCAGCGATCTGGCGCTCCAGCAGCTGGGTCAAGACTTCGAAGTTTACGGAGCCGTCCTCGTGGAAGGGCGTGATCATGGCGACGATGGAACCTTGCAGATGTTCGAATTTCATTGTAGTGTCCTCCATACTTTTCGTTTTCCGGGCGCAGAGCCCAAATAAAAAGTCGGTAGAGACACGCCCCTACCGACAGCTACTTCACACGTTCGCAAACGAAATGTGCGGAGAATCCTGTAAGCGGATAGCGCCCCTGCAGTGAAAAACCGCAGACAGTCCCGTGGGTATTCCCCGCGGACCCACCCCACGCCCGCGCCCGGACGAGGAGTTCGGCGGACTTGCCTTGCCTCCGTTCTCAGCCTGCCGGCTCCCGGAGGGTCATCGCATCCGCGCCTCTATCTCATTTTGGGCCATCATACCACCATCCAGACATGAATGCAAGAAAAATTTTTCAGGAATTTCCAGGCTCCGACAGAGTTCCTGAAAAAAAACAAGAAAATTTTTTCACCGGCTGTTCTTGTCCGCCGGGCTGTGGTATAGTATAGAAATAAACTTTTGTCCCGCAAGGAGGTCCTTCCCATGTCTGCCGTTGATCATCGCCGCTGTCTGCACCGCATCCCGGAACTGGACAATCAGCTTCCGGAAACCGCCCAGTATGCCCGCTCCGTCCTGGAGCCGCTGGGCTGCAAGGTCTTTTCCCCCGTCACCGGGAGCGTCTGTGCCTGGTTTGACGCCGGCCGCAGCGACACGGTGGCCTTCCGGGCGGACATGGATGCCCTGCCAGTGCCGGAGGAGACAGGTCTGCCCTATGCGTCGGAGCATCCCGGCTGCATGCACGCCTGCGGCCACGACGGCCACATGGCCATGATGCTCTCTCTGGCGGAGTGGACGGCGGAACATGTAAAGGAACTCCCCCGCAACGTGCTGTTTTTGTTCCAGCCCGCGGAGGAGACCACCGGCGGCGCCCGGAAACTGTGCGAGAGCGGCGTACTGGAGCGCTATCGGGTGCGCCGCATTTTCGGCGTACACCTGTGGCCGGGTCTTCCGGCGGGGACTGTGTGGTCCCGGCCCGGTCCTTTGATGGCCCGCTCCAACGAGGTCACCGTCACCGTGGAGGGACTGAGCGTCCACCTCAGCCGGGCCGCCGAGGGACGGGACGCGCTGACAGCAGGCATCTCCTACCTGGAACGGGCGTATGACATGATGGACGCCCTGCCCTCAGACCAGCCCCGGATTCTGCGCTTCGGCAAGATGGTCTCCGGCACCGTCCGCAACGCCGTCAGCGGCCGCACCGTCCTGGAAGGCAGCCTGCGGACTTATCGGGAGGATACCTTCCGCTTCTGCCGCCAGCAGCTGCGGGACATCGGCAAGGCCATTGCGGAGGAGACCGGCTGCACCGTGGACGTCCACCTGAGTGAGGGCTATCCCGCCGTGTGGAACCATGAGGAGCTCTATCAGAAGGTCTGCCGCCAGCTGGGGGATGAGGCCCCCTCCCTGCTGGAGCATCCCGCCCTGGCGGCGGAGGACTTTTCCTTCTACCAGCAGTATGTCCCCGGTGTGTTCTTCTTCCTGGGGGTGGGCGACACAGCGGAACTTCACGCCCCCACCTTCACCTTTGACGACGAGACCGTCCTTCCGGCGGGCGTGGAATTTTTGAAAAAGCTGCTGCTCCTGTAAGTTCCCCTGCCCATGCGCACCGGCGCCCCAGGCGCTTCCCCCATTTTTTTACATAAGGAGGCAACGCATATGATCCTCACTACCACCCCCTCTGTGGAGGGCCATACCATCACCCGATATCATGGCATCGTTTTCGGCGAGGTGATCTCCGGCGTCAATTTTGTCAAGGACTTTACCGCAGGGCTTTCCAACTTCTTCGGTGGCCGCTCCAACACCTACGAGGCGGAGCTGATGAACGCCCGGGCCGAGGCGCTGAGCGAACTGGAGCAGCGGGCGGCCTCTCTGGGCGCCGATGCCGTGGTGGGCATCGACGTGGACTACGAAGTGCTGGGCGCCAACAACGGCATGCTGATGGTCACCGCCAGCGGAACGGCGGTCTCTCTGGATTGAATCACCGGTAACGAAAAACCAGCGGAACGGGCATTCCCCGTTTCGCTGGTTTTATTTGCGTCTGCTTTTGGGATAGGGTCTGGGCTCATCCGTACGGCCCAGCAGATAATCCACGCTGACGCCATAGAGGTCAGCGAGTTTCATCATCAAGTCCACCGGAAGCGCTATCTTCCCCAACTCATATTTGGAATATGTCGTCTGACGGACCCCCAGATACTCCGCGACCTTTGTCTGGTTCCAGTCACGGTCCTCCCGTAGGTCCCGGATTCTCGGAAAGATCATGTTTCATCACCGACATCAGTTTATAATAGTCTTTGTAAGACTATTGACTTATAGTCTTATTGCGACTATTATGACCGTGAGGTGATGTCCATGCCCCCCTACTGCGCCCAGGACGAGGCCGTGTGCGGCGGCTGCGTCCACTTCCGCCGCCATTATATCAAAATCGGGAACTGCTATTGTCCCATCGCCTATGGGCACTGCGTCTATCCCCGGAAGAAAAAGCGCACCCAAAGCGACACCTGTCCCAACTGGGCCCCAAGGGAATGAAAAAAGCGCTGTGCCGGCGGCACAGCGCTTTTTTTGGCCTTTACAGGCTCTTGATGAACGTTTCGATCCGGTCCAGGCCCTCTTTCAGGTCCGCGTCGGAATAGCAGTAGGAAAGGCGCATGTAGCCCTCCGTGCCGAAGTAGATGCCGGGGATGACACCCACCAGTCCCTCCTGCAGCATCCGGCGACAGAAAGTCAGGGAGTCCATGCCGAATTTCTGGATGTTGATGAACATGTAGAACGCGCCGGTGGGTTCTTCCACCTCCAGCCCCATATCCGTCAGCCGCTTGTACACATAGTCCCGCCGCTTGCGGAAGATCTCCACCACGTCGTCGGTGGGGGTGTGCAGCGCCGTGACACAGGCCCGCTGAACAAAGGAGGGCACAGAGGTGACGGCATACTGGTGGAACACCTGAATCCGGTCCATGATGGGGGCATCCGCCATGCAGTAGCCCAGCCGCCAGCCGGTCATGGCATAGGGCTTGGAGAAGCTGTTGATGACGATGATCCGGTCCCGCATGTCCTGGTACTCCGCAAAGCTGTGGTAACCCTCCTTGTAGACCAGCGTCCGGTACACGTCGTCGCACAGCACGAAGATCGGCTTGTCCTTGAGCACATCATGGATGCCGTCCAGCGTCTCCTTGGTGTACATGCAGCCGGTGGGGTTGTTGGGCGAGGTCAGGATGATGGCCTTGGTCCGGGGCGTGATGGCAGCCCGCAGGGCCTCCGGGTCGATCTGGAAGTGGTTGTTCTCCGTGGGCAGGGAAACCGGCACGCCCTGGTTCAGCTGCACCAGCGCCTCATACAAGCCGAAGGCAGGGGTGGGAATGATGACCTCGTCACCGGCGTTCAAAATGGTGGAGAAGCTGGCAAACAGCGCCTCCGTGGCACCCACGGTCATGATGATCTCGTCGGGTGTATAGTGCAGCCCGTGGGCCTGCGCCTCAAACTTGGAGATCTCCTCCAGCAGATAGGGATAGCCGTTTCCGGGAGGGTAATGGGTGTCGTTGTCGTCCAGGGCGGCCTTGGCGGCCTCCTTGATGGCATCCGGGGTATTCAAATCCGGCTCGCCGATGGTCAGGGCGCAGGCGCCGGGGGTGTCCCGCACCAGATAGGTAAACTGCCGGATGCCGGACAGCTCCACTTTCACAACTGCGTCGTTGAGTCTCAGGTCCATGGGTCTCACGCTCCTCGATAATTTTATGGACTTTAGTATAAGCGCGCAAAAAAGCCTTGTCAACGCCCGTTTTCCAGAAAAAGGCACACATTCCCCTCTCTGCAGAGCGCAAAAAGAAGCCCGCCGCATCAGCGGCGGGGCCCGGATTTTTCCCACACCGGCGGGGCTTTCGTCTTTTACTCACAGCGGCGGTATTCCAGCGGCTCGTCATAGCCGAAGGTCCGCTTTCCGTTCATCTCCATGGACTCGGACACCTCCAGCACTTCCGGGGTAAACCGCTCCCACAGTTTGAACTTCAGCACGGGGGTGAACATGCTCTCGCTGCCGCCCTCCCAGGCGCCGTCCTTGTATTCATACAGGGCGGGGGTGAACTTGGCGGAGGGCACCAGGTCCCCGTATTGCAGGCGGCCCAGTTTCTCCGCTCGGAAGGTCTCCTTGGTGTAGCCGGCCGGCATGTCATAGCTGGTCAGCTTCACCCGTCCGTCCGGCTCCTGGGTGAAAAGGAACAGGTGGGGCATGGGATTCGTCCGGCTGCCCACGGTGTAGTCGCTCTCCTCCAGCAGGAAAACCCCGGCAAAGTCCGTCGGCAATCCGTCGATCAGGTGATTGATGGGGGTGTTTACGTGGCGGGCGGCAGGATAGCCCGTCACCCCCCGGGCTTCCAGCTCCCGAAGCTGGGCCTGGTTATTGAAGGTCCCCGTCAGCAGGGAGACAAAGTTTTTCAGATCACTCATAAAAACCTCCTTTTTCATTTGCCGCGCCGATTCAGGCGGCGGACTGTTCCCCAGCGGACTGGGTCGGGGTTTGGTCTGTGGATTCCGGGAGCAGCGTCTCCTGATAGGCCCCGTCCTGCAGCGAGATGGACGAGGCATCCACGATGCTCCGCCCGGATGCGTCCTCCGGAGCGACGGCGCAGACCAGCTCCACTGCGTCTCCCACGTTCAGAATCACCGCCAGCGGATTTTCCTCGGCATTGACCCGGTAAAAGACCTGATCGCCGCTTCCCAACCGGAAGAAGTAATAGGTGTTGCCGTTCATCACGGCGCTGCGGATCTCCGAGATGGTGCCCGGAACCACGGTCTGGTCGCTGGGGACCACCTCCGCCTCACTGTCCTGGATCAGTCCGTTGTTGGCCAGTGCCCGGCGGTAATTGGCCTCGCACTCAGCCACGGTGCCTCCGGTCTCCACGATGTTGTACTGCTGGACATTCACCATGGCGTACATCTTCACCAGTCCGTCGGCGCCCTTGAGGGACATGAAGTAAGTGGGCTGGTCGGCAATGTTCAAAAGCAGCGGGAATGTGGCTTCATAGCGCATCTGCTGGACCTGGCTCTCGGCGCTGGCCTGGGCGGAGGCCTCCGTGGCGCCGGCAATGGAATAGAAGTGAGTCTCCTTGGTACGCTGGTTGGAGAGCAGGAAGCCGATGTTGGACTGGTCGGAGGTCACAGAGGTGACGCCGGTGTACATATACACATCGTCCCCAATGGCGATATAGTTGTATCCCTCGGTGGTGAGGGTCACGTCCCGCTGGCCGAAGATGGAGTTCAGGAAGCCGTTCTTATACATGCCGTAGTAGTCGTACTGCTCCATGATCAGATCGGCGTCGTAGACGTGGTCCACCCAGTTGGGCACTTCTTCATAGTACTGGCTCTCGCCGGTGATGGCATCCACCAGCACGGCGCCCTGGATGTCCGTGCCGCCGAAGAGACCGATGGTCTTGACCATTCTGGGGCAGACCCAGTAGGGCGCGCCCTCCTCGTCGATTTCAAAGACGGGATCGGCAAACATCATGGTGGGATAGTGGAAGCGCAGGTGGCGCTCCAGGTTCCGCCCGAAGTGCTCGGCGGTGGTGTACTTCATGCCCTCGTCCAGCCGGACCACCTCCGCCTCCTGAGTCACCATGTCGATGACGATATAGGCGGGCAGACCATCGGAACGGTTGGTGAACCATTTCACCAGATCGCCGTAGGCCAAAGAGGTCACCCGGACAGGGCGGCCCTGGTAGTTAATCTGGGTATAGGAGGGCAGGATCTCAAACTGGGAGACCATATCGCTGAGCTCGCCCAGCTTTCGGCTGCCCAGCCGCTCGGCGGAGTCCGCGTCCAGCATGGGGATCTGGTCATAGCTGATCTCCTCCACCTCCGCGGTGAAGTCACCGGTCTTCAGGGACAGCAGCTCACTGTAACTGCCCGCCCGGATCACCACCCAGGAGGAGACCGCGCCCACGATGATGGCGGCGATCAGGGCCAGCAGCACCAGGAACGGCACCGTGCACTGTTTCTTCACAAAGCGGGCATATCCCTTGACGCCGTCCCCCTGAAAGCCGGAGGTGAACACCGCGCACACGCAGTACACCGCGCAGAGCAAAAAGGCAAAGACATAGAACTCCTCCGCGTGGAGGTTGATGGCCGGCAGTTCCGCATAGAAATAGGCAAGGCCGAAAAGCACCGTCACGCCCAGATTGATGAGCGTCCGCGTGAAGGCATTGCCGATGGCCCGGCGGGGCTTGCGGGCCTTTTTCGGCCGCTGCGGCGGCGTGAACCCGCCGTCGTTTCCGCCCTGGAATCCCCCAAACCCGCTGGGGTCAAATCCTCCGAAATGGAATTGGAACGGCATGAAAACATGCTCCTTTCTTCTCTCTTAGAAAAAGTGAGTATCATGATACCGGAAATCTATGAACAAATCAAGTCCATCTCGCTGCTCCGGGGCTCCCATCCCCGAAACGTAAAAAAGGCCGCCGGAGGGGATTCGCCCTCCGGCGGTCTTTGTGCGCTGGAATTATTTGGTGACCAAAAGCTGCTGGTTTTCCACCGTGAGTTTGGCGGTGTCGCCAGTCTGGAGCGTGCCGTCCAGCATCCGCTCGGCCACAGCGTCCTCCACCTTGTTCTGGATGGCCCGACGCAGGGGACGGGCACCGTACTTGGGGTCGAAGCCCTCTTTGGCCAGTTCCGCCACTGCCTCGTCGCTGGCATCCAGATGAATGCCCATGGCCTCCATACGGGCGGAAACCGCCTTTAGCATCCGACGGGCCACCTCCTGGATGTCCTGCTCCGTCAGAGGACGGAAGACAATGATGTCGTCGATCCGGTTCAAGAACTCGGGGCGGAAGGTCTGGCGCAGCTCCGCCAGAACCGTCTCCTTGGCCTGCTGGAACCGCTTCTCAGCATCCGGGTCACTGCCCGGCTCCTCGGCGGAGAAGCCCAGGCGGCCGCCGGCGGCGATCAGGCTCTTTGCGCCGATGTTGCTGGTCATGACGATAACGGTGTTCTTGAAGTCCACTGTACGGCCCTGGGAGTCAGTGATCCGGCCGTCGTCCAGAATCTGCAGCAGGATGTTCCACACATCCTCGTGGGCCTTTTCAATCTCATCGAAGAGCACCACGGAGTAGGGCTTGCGGCGGACCTTCTCGGTGAGCTGGCCGCCCTCCTCGTGGCCCACATAGCCCGGAGGCGAACCGATGAGGCGGGAGACCGTATGCCGTTCCATGTACTCGGACATGTCGATACGGATCATGGCGTTCTCATCGCCGAACATGGCCTCCGCCAGGGATTTGCAGAGCTCCGTCTTACCTACGCCGGTGGGGCCCAGGAACAGGAAGGAGCCGATGGGACGCTTGGGGTCCTTGAGGCCCACACGGCCGCGGCGGATGGCCCGGGCCACGGCCTGGACCGCCTCGTCCTGACCCACGACCCGCTCGTGGAGCGTATCCTCCATATGCAGCAGCCGCTCGCCCTCGTCCTCCGTCATACGGGTGACGGGGATGCCGGTCCAGCCGGAGACCACGGCGGCAATATCCTCTGCGGTGACGGGACGGTGCTGCTGGTTCTTCTTGCGGCGCTTGTCCCGCTCCTGCTCCACCTGATCCCGGTAGTCCCGCTCAATATCACGGAGCTTGGCTGCGGTCTCAAAGTCCTGCTTGGAGATAGCCTCCTCCTTGTCCTTGGACACGGAGGCCAGCTTCTCCTCCAGGCTCTTGAACTCCGGCGGGATCTCCTCCGTCTCCATCCGCACCCGGGAGGCGGCCTCGTCCATCAGGTCGATGGCCTTATCCGGCAGGAAACGGTCGTTGATATAGCGGACGGACAACTTCACCGCTGCCTCCAGGGCCTCGTCGGTGATCTGCAGGCTGTGGTGGTGTTCATACTTTCCACGCAGGCCCTTCAAAATCTCCAGCGTCGCCTCCTGGCTGGGTTCGCCCACCTGCACCGGCTGGAACCGGCGCTCCAGGGCGGCGTCCTTTTCGATATACTTGCGGTACTCGTTGAGGGTCGTGGCGCCGATGACCTGGATCTCGCCCCGGCTCAGGGCCGGCTTGAGGATATTGGCCGCATCCACGGCACCCTCGGCGCTGCCTGCGCCCACGATGGTGTGGAGCTCATCAATGAACAGCAGCACATTGCCGGCTCTGCGGATTTCCTCCAGTACCTTCTTGATCCGCTCTTCAAACTCGCCCCGGTACTTGGTGCCGGCCACCATGCCGGAGAGATCCAGGGACAGGAGTTTCTTGTCCAGCAGGTTGTCCGGCACATCGCCCAGCACGATCTTCTCCGCCAGGCCCTCGGCGATGGCAGTCTTGCCGACGCCGGGCTCGCCGATCAGGCAGGGGTTGTTCTTGGTGCGGCGGGAGAGGATCTGGATGACTCGCTGGATCTCCTCATCCCGGCCGATCACAGGGTCCAGCCGACCGCTGCGGGCGTCGGCGGTCAGATCCCGGGTAAACTCCCGCAGCGTCTTGGCCTTGCCGCCGCCATCGTCCTTGAGGGAAGCGGCGCTCTTCCCGCTCTCTTCACTCTTGGCTCGGGGCAGGTCCTTGAGCTTTTGCATCAGCGCCGTGTAGAGCTGCCGGGCGTCCACACCAGCGGTGCGCAGGATGCGGACTGCCATGTTGTTGCCCTCCCGCAAAATGCCTGCCAGCAGATGTTCCGTACCCACGTAGTTGAAACCGCCCCGGATGGAATCCTCCATGGCGATCTCCACAACCCGCTTGGCCCGGGGCGTCAGCCCCTGAGCGGGGTTGCTGCCGGGAAGGCCGGCACCGACGCTCTTTTTGATGATCTCCACGATCATCTCATCGCTCAGCCCCGCCTCCATCAGGACGCTGTGGGCAATGCCGTCCTCCTCCCGGATCAGTCCCAGCAGCAGGTGCTCTGTACCCACGTAACCGTGGCCCAGCTCACCGGCCGCTTCCTGGGAAAGCCGCAGGGCCTCTTCCGCCCTGGGTGTGAATTTATTTTCATTCATGGTATCATTCCTTTCTTTTCGGAAAGGACACCGTCAGTTGTCCTTCTTCTCTTCCTTGTGCTGGGCCTCCAGCGCGTGGATCTGATCCCGCAGCTCTGCGGCCCGTTCAAAATGCTCCTGATGGACAGCCTTCTTCAGCTCCATCCGCAATGCGTTCATCTGCCGCATTCTGGAGAAGCGGCTCTGCTCTTCCTTCCCCACCAGGTCGTCCTTGTGCTCCTCCGTCTGGACCGTCTGCTGCACAGGTGCCGCAGAGAGTGCCGGCATATCGCTGAAGAAGTCGTCAAAGGGGTCCTCCAGCATCCGGCTCATCCGGTTCATCAGGCTGGGCACGGGGGCGAAGGCATTTCCGAAGAAAGAATCGCCGAAGAATCCATCTCCAAGGAGACTGTTTCCAAAGAACCCGTCTCCGAAGAAGTTCTGCATCATGGAGCGGCTGTGCTGGGCGATCCGCTGGGTGTAGCCCAGTTTCTCCGCGCAGTCGCTGCAAAGGTGCTTCTCCTCCACATGTCCGTTCACATTGCTCTGATAAATAAAGGTGACTTCATTCTTGCCACAATTTTCGCATTTCATAATTGGTTCCTCCTATTTTCAAACGATTGTGTTGTACGCTTGTTAAAGGTGCCCTGCCGGTGCCGGGCCGGGAGACTACTGCACCTGCAGGATCAGCACCTGTTTGAGAATGGCAGCCCGGACGTGGTCCCGTTTATCCCGAGGCACAGCGGCCAGGGCTTTATCACCCACGGCGGCCAGCAGCGCCCGGCCCATATTCTCCTCCAGGGTACCGGACTGTACCAGGTTGCTGAGGATGGCCCGCACTGACGCCAGGTCCACCTCGTCTCCCAGAGAGTTGATGACGTGCATCAGCAGTGTCTGGTGGTCCATCTGGACCCGGGTGATGCGGATATACCCGTTGCCGCCCCGGCGGCTTTCCACAATATAGCCCCGCTCCGGAGAAAACCGGGTGGACATCACATAGTTGATCTGGCTGGGCACGCAGTTGAATCGCTGCGCCAAGTCGCTGCGCTGGACCTCCAGCACACCGTTTTCAGCCTCCTCCAGACTCTCCTGCAAAAAGCTGGCAATCAAATCGGAAATTCCCACGGGTAGCCCTCCTCATTTTCTGTCTTTGCCTTTCTTTTTTTGACTTTGACTTTCTTTAACCTTTATCTGATGATTAGTATATCACGACTCCCGCAATTGTCAAGAGATGATTTTTGACTTTCTTTGACGAAATAGAAAACAATTTGTGAACAGTTAGCTTTTGCAAACCTTTTCTGCCGCTGCTCTTGAAATTTTTTCACAAATTTTCCATGATCTCTTTGACAGGAACCCTTGCATTTTTGAAAAAGTATGCTACAATAAATCATACTAATTCTAATGGAGGTGCAACCCCAATGGCTTACAAGATTACTTCTGCTTGCGTCAGCTGCGGTTCCTGCGCGGATGTCTGCCCCGCTGGTGCCATCAGCCAGGGCGATGACCAGTACGTCATCGACGCTGCCGCTTGCCTGGACTGCGGTTCTTGCAGCGATACTTGCCCCAACGGCGCCATCGTCCCCGAGGAATAATCAAAGGGATACATAAAATGCCGCAAGCCTTTGGCTTGCGGCATTTTTCTTGATTTTTTCCACCAACGGGCAAGGCGTCCCCGCCCGGATGGTGCCCGCTCCGCCCCAGGAAGATCCTCCCGGGACTTGCGGCCGGCGGCAGTTTTCTTTATAATGGGAAAAAACACGCAGGAGGTGCATCTGGTGGAGCATTGGGAGTCCCTTTGTCCCGGCGGATACCGCTTTGTCTATGACGACACGCTTTTTCCCCCGGGGACGGATACCTTTCTCCTCTCCTCCCTGCCCCGGCTGCGGCCCGGACTGCGGGTGTGCGATCTGGGTGCGGGCACCGGACTTCTGGGACTGCTGTTGCTGCAGCGGCAGCCGGAGCTGCAAGTCACGGGGGTGGAGCTGCAGGAGGAAGCAGTCCGCCTGGCGGAGCAGGCAGCAATGGAAAACCGCCTGACCAACCGCTTTTTCCCCCTTCATGGGGACCTGCGGCAGATCCGCTCCCTGCTGGACACCGGCAGCTTTGATCTGGTGGTGTGCAATCCCCCCTACTATGCCCCCGGCAGCGGAGCGCTGGCAGCAGAGGCACCCCGGCAAAGCGCCCGGGCGGAGGTCCACTGCACACTGGAGGAGGTCTGCCAAGCGGCAGCCTATCTGCTGCGCTGGGGCGGCAGCTTCTGCCTGGTACACAAGCCGGAGCGGCTGACGGATCTGCTGTATACCCTGCGGACAAGCCACCTGGAACCCAAGCGGCTGCGCTTTGTCTGCAAGACGGCGGGGGCCGCTCCCTCCCTGGTGCTGTGCGAGAGCCGCCGGGGCGGAAAGCCGGGGCTTTCCATTGAGCCGCCCTTATTGCTGCGGACCGCCGCCGGTACGCCCACGCCGGAGGTAGACGCCATTTATTTCAGATAACAGGAGGAACTGCCATGAGCGGCACGCTCTATCTGGTCGCCACGCCCATCGGGAATCTGGGGGACTTCTCCCCTCGTGCGGTGGAGACACTGGAGACGGTGGATTTCATTGCAGCCGAGGACACCCGGGTGTCCGTAAAGCTGCTCAATCACTTCGGGATCAAAAAGTCTCTGGTCAGCTATCATGAACACAACCACGTCACCGCCGGGCAGGCGATTCTCTCCCGGCTGCTGGCTGGGGAGTCCTGCGCCCTGGTGACGGACGCCGGCACCCCCGCCATCTCAGACCCCGGGGAAGACCTGGTGCGCCTGTGCGCCGAGGCCGGTGTACCGGTGCTGTCCATCCCCGGCTGCTGTGCGGCGGTGAACGCCCTTGCGGTCAGCGGCCTTCCCACCGGACGCTTTACTTTCGAGGGCTTTTTGACCGTCAATAAAAAAAGTCGGCGGGAACGGCTGGAACAGCTCCGCACAGAGGAGCGGACCATGATCTTCCACGAGGCGCCTCACAAGCTGCGCACTACCCTGGACGATCTGTGCGAGGCTTTCGGCCCGGACCGCCGGATCGCCCTGTGCCGGGAGCTGACCAAACTCCACGAGGAGACCATGCGCACCACCATCAAAGGTGCCGTGGACCACTACCGGGAGAACACCCCCAAGGGCGAATACGTGCTGGTGGTAGAGGGCGCCCCCTCCAAGACCGGTACCGCTGTGACACTGGAAGACGGCGTGGCCCAGGTCCTGGCCCTGCGGGAGCAGGGCATGCGGCTCAAGGATGCCGCCCGGGAGGTGGCCTCCCACACCGGCCTTTCCAAAAACGAGCTGTACGCCGCAGCACTGGAACAGTAAGCAAAAAGCCCCCCGCCTCTGCCGGCAGGCAGACGCGGGGGGTTATTCGCACATGCTCACAGGTTTTTGAGCTCCTTCAGGCAGGCGGGACAGACATTTTTTCCCTTGAACACCACGATATCCTTTGTGGCGTCGCAAAAAACACAGCTGGGTTTATATTTTTTCAGAATGACAGACGAGCCCTCCACATAGATTTCCAGTGCATCCTTCTCCGCAATGTCCAAGGTACGGCGCATTTCGATGGGCAGTACGATTCGACCCAGTTCGTCGACCTTTCTCACAATACCGGTTGATTTCACAACTTTACTTCCTCGTATAATAAGATTTGCAGACAGTTTAAAGTGTATCTGCTTGGTTCACTTTTAACGATCAGCAGGCTTTGGGATACCCGTGATACAATGGCTGTAGGACAGC
>FR890943.1:0-19459 GCA_000436875.1 Oscillibacter sp. CAG:155
TCCTCTGCCGCACAGGCGCCGAATGGCGCCGCGTGTTCGGGATTTGAGACGGCATGAACGCCTATACATTAGGAGGAAAAACCCATGAATCTCATTCAGGAACTGAACAAGGAAACTCTGAGCAACGAGGTTGCTCCCGTCCAGATCGGTGACACCGTCCGTGTCCACGTGAAGGTGAAGGAAGGCTCCCGCGAGCGTATCCAGATCTTCGAGGGCACTGTGATCGCCAAGAAGCACGGCGGCATCGAGGAGACCATCACCGTCCGCCGCATCTCTTACGGCGTCGGCGTGGAGAAGATTTTCCCCGTTCACTCTCCCTCCATCGACACCATCGAGGTGGTGCGCAACGGTGCTGTGCGGCGTGCGAAGCTGTACTACCTGCGTGGCCGCGTCGGCAAGGGTGCCAAGGTCAAGGAGAAGCTGTAAGAAGCAGATCAAAGAGAGGCGCTTGCGCCTCTCTTTTTTCGTACCCTGCGGAAAAAAGAAACGCTTTCCCTTGTGATTTGGGAAGTTCTTTGTTATACTGTAAAAGATTATTCTAAAATGACATTGGCTCTGAGGAGGCGCGGAATGCCGTCAAAGAAACAGACAGAGGGGCGCGGTGCCTATGAGTGGGTGCAGGCGCTGGTGTGTTCCGTCCTGACCGTGGTGCTGATTTTCACGTTTGTGGTGCGGATCGTGCGGGTGTCGGGAGAGTCCATGCGGGAGACCCTGCAGGATCAGGATATGCTGGTGGTGCTGAACAACTGGCTGTGCGGCACCTATGAGCAGGGCGACATCGTGATCTTGCAGCGAGATGATTTCTACGGCGGCGAGCCCATCGTCAAGCGGGTGATCGCCACGGAGGGCCAGACGGTGGACATCGATTTTGACGCCGGTGTGGTTTATGTGGACGGCACGGCGCTGGAGGAGCCCTATACCCGGGAACCCACTTGGACGCAGGAGGGCACGGAATTCCCCCTGACGGTGCCGGAGGGCTGCATCTTCGTCATGGGCGACAACCGCAACGACAGTGACGACAGCCGGGATTCCGCGCTGGGACCGGTGGATACCCGCTGCGTGCTGGGCCGGGCGCTGCTGCTGGCGGTGCCGGGTCCCACGGCGGACACGGACCAGCGGGACTGGAGCCGCGTGGGAATTTTGAACTGAGGAGAACAAGCATGAGCGAAAAGGAACAGGACAAACAGGCGGAGGAGAAAGAGAGCCGGGACCTTTATGAGTGGGTGCAGGCGCTGGTTTGCTCCGTGCTGGTGGTGGTACTGGTGTTTACCTTCTGCATCCGCCTGATCGGTGTGGACGGCCACTCCATGGTCCCCACCCTGCAGGACGGGGACCGGCTGCTGGTGACCACTTCCCTTCTCAGCGGAGAATACAAATACGGCGACATTGTCATTATCCAAAAAGGGGCCTTTGCCGGCGGTGAGCCCATCGTCAAGCGGGTGATCGCCACCGGCGGCCAGACGGTGGACATCGACTTTGAGACCGGCGCGGTCTACGTGGACGGTGCGCTGCTGGAGGAGGACTATATCAACGAGCTGACCTTTGTGGAGGAGGGCACGGAATTCCCCCTGACGGTGCCGGAGGGCAGTATTTTCGTCATGGGCGATAACCGGAACCACTCCAGCGACAGCCGGGACGCAAGCCTCGGCACGGTGGATACCCGTTATGTCATCGGGCGGGCGGTGTTCCTGGCCTTCCCGGGGGCGGACGAGGCCACCGGAAAACGGGACTTTGGCCGCATTGGCCTGATCGGCGGGGTGGACGCATGAATATTCAATGGTATCCCGGTCACATGACCAAGACCCGGCGTATGATCGCCGAGCAGATCAAAAACGTGGACGCGGTGTGCGAGATTTTGGACGCGAGAATCCCCGTCTCCAGCCGGAACCCGGATGTGGACGAGCTGACGGCGGGGAAACCCCGGCTGGTGGTTTTGAACCGGGCGGACCAGGCGGACCGGGCCGCTACTGACCGCTGGGCCGCCTATTTCCGGGCCAGAGGCTACGCTGTGCTGGAATCCGACGCCAAGCGGGGACAGGGCACCGCCCGGTTTGCCGCCGCCGTGCGGGAGCTGCTGGCGGATAAGCTCCGGGCCTACGCGGAAAAGGGGCAGGCGGGCCGGGTGGTCCGTGTGATGATCCTGGGCATCCCCAACGTGGGCAAGTCCACCTTTATCAATAAGGTGGCGGGCCGCAAGACCGCCAAGACCGAGGACCGGCCCGGCGTCACCCGCTCCAAGCAGTGGGTGCCCATTGACAAGAACCTGGAACTGCTGGACACTCCGGGTATCCTCTGGCCCAAGTTCGAGGACCAGAGCGTGGGACTGAACCTGGCCTATACCGGCGCCGTGAAGGATGATATCCTGGACGTGGAGACCCTAGGCTGCCACCTGATGGCCTACCTGGGGACGCAGTACCCGGAGGCCCTCTCCGCCGCCTATAAGCTCCCCGGCATCCCGGAGCGGGAGGCGGAGGAAAACGACGTGGCCTGGGGCTACCGGCTGCTCTGCGCCGCCGGGAAAAAGCGGGGCTTTTTGATCTCCGGCGGGGAAGTGGACACAGAGCGGATGGCAAAGATTTTGCTGGACGAGTTCCGAGGCGGCAAGTTGGGACGCTTTACACTGGAACTGCCGGAGGACATATGAGCGCAAAATTGCTGCTGACGAACTTTGACGGGACCATGTTCCGTCTGGAGGTGCTGCCGGATTGTCGGGATACCCGGGTACTGCTGCATACGCGGTATTGGAATCGGGAGGATCAGCTGGTTCCTGGGGAACTGGAGTTTTTCGGTGTGGCTGCGGTAGGTTTTTCTGTGAATTACTTGGATAACCCCGCCGGTTCGGAGCTGTGCGGCCTGTATGAGCTGGAGGATGAGGAGGAAAAGATGCGGTTGCTGCGGGAGAACTTTGACCGCAGACGCCGGGACTTCCTTTTGACCGGATATCAGATACAGGAGGACGATCCAGGGGAGTTTCTCAACCATTCCGAGCCGCTGGAGCAGGTATCTCCAGCCGCGTATCATTTGTATGAGCAGCAGACTCTGGGCGGTGTCTATCGGATTCTGGCCAAGAGGTGGAAACTGGAGGAGCGATGACCATGGACCTTTGGACATATGAACGGGAAGAGTGGGCTGCCGGGTATGACACCCTCTGCGGTGTGGACGAGGCGGGGGCCGGGCCCCTGGCGGGGCCGGTGTACGCCGCCGCCGTCATCTTGCCCCGGGAGATCGACCTTCCCGGCCTCAACGACTCCAAGAAGCTGACAGAAAAGAAGCGGGAGGCCCTCTATGAGCGCATCACCGCCCAGGCGGAGGCGTACTGTGTGGCCTCCGTCTCCGCAGCGGAGATCGACGAGATGGACATCCTGAATGCCCGGATGCTGGCCATGCAGCGGGCCATTGACGGCCTCTCCCGGACGCCGGACCTGTGCCTGATCGACGGCAACCGGGACCATGGCAGCACCGTGGCCGTCACTGCGCCCCATCTCTGCCTGGTGGGCGGCGACGGGAAGAGCGCCTCCATCGCGGCGGCCTCCATCCTGGCCAAAGTCAGCCGGGACCGGTACGTCTCCACGGAGCTGGACAGCCGCTACCCCCAGTACCAGTTTGCCAGGCACAAGGGATACGGTACCAAGCTCCACTATGCCATGCTGGATGAATACGGTCCTTGTCCGGAGCACCGGCGGACCTTTTTGAAAAAGTGGGAGGCCCGGAAGAAATGAGTACCGCGAAGGCTCTGGGGAACCGGGGAGAGGCGGAGGTGGCCCGGTACCTGAGGAAGAAGGGATACACCCTTCTTGCCAGCCAGTGGCGCTGCCGCTTCGGGGAGCTGGACCTGGTGGCCCGGGACCGGAAGGGTACCATCTGCTTTGTGGAAGTGAAGCTCCGCACCGGTACCGCCTGCGGGCTGCCCCGGGAGGCGGTGGACCGGCGCAAGCAGGCACGCCTGCGCACCGCGGCGGCTTTGTATCTCAGCACCCACGAGATCGACGCCCCCGCCCGCTTTGATGTGGCGGAGGTCTATTGTTCGGAAAACGGCGCACCCAACGTAGTCTACCTGGAGGATGCGTTTGCATAACGGCTGTATCAGCCAAACTGCCTGGAAAGCGAGGAACAGACAATGAAGTATTTGAGTACACGGGACCGCTCTTTGCGCTATGCGTCCGCTGAGGCCGTGAAAATGGGCCTGAGCCGGGACGGCGGTCTCCTGACCCCCACCGAGATCCCGCAGATCGACCGGGCCTTTCTGGAGGGGCTGCTGACGGCGTCCTATCAGGAGCGGGCGGCCAAGGTAATGGGTCTGTATCTGACGGACTACACGGAGGAGGAGCTGACGGCCTTCGCCCACAACGCCTACGGCCCCGACAAGTTCGACACTGCCGCCGTGGCGCCGGTCCGTACCCTGGATGAGACCACCCATTGTCTGGAGCTGTGGCACGGCCCCACCAGCGCCTTCAAGGACATGGCACTGCAGATGCTGCCCCAGCTGCTCTCCGCCGCGCTGCGCAAGACCGGGGAGCCCAAGACCGCCTGCATCCTGGTGGCTACCTCCGGCGATACTGGCAAGGCCGCCATGGAGGGCTTTGCCGACGTGCCTCAGACTAAGATCCTGGTGTTCTATCCCAAGGACGGCGTCTCCCAGGTTCAGGAGACCCAGATGCTGACCCAGGACGGCGCCAACGTGGGCGTGTGTGCCGTGGTGGGAAACTTTGACGACGCCCAGGCCGGGGTCAAGCGCATCTTCTCCGACGTGTCCATCCGAGAGACCCTGGCGGAGCGGGGCTATTTCCTCTCCTCCGCCAACTCCATCAACTGGGGCCGCATCCTGCCTCAGGTGGTCTACTACATCTCCGCCTACTGCGATCTGGTGCGGGAGGGGAAGCTGACCATGGGCCAGGAGGTGAACTTCTGCGTTCCCACCGGAAACTTCGGCGACATCCTGGCGGCCTACTACGCAAAGCGCATGGGCCTGCCGGTCCACATGCTCATCTGCGCTTCCAACCGCAATGACGTCCTCACGGACTTCCTGCGCACCGGCGTCTATGACCGCAACCGTCCCTTCCACACCACCATGAGCCCCTCCATGGACATCCTGGTCTCCTCCAATCTGGAGCGGCTGCTCTTTGACCTCTCCGGCCAGAACGACGCAGAGGTCCGGGGCTATATGGAGGCCTTGGCCCGGGATGGCCGCTATGAGGTCTCCGATGCCATCAAGGCGGCGCTGAAGACCCAGTATTGGGGCGGCTTCTGCGGCGAGGAGGACACCGCCGCCACCATCGGCCGGTACTATCAGGACTACGGCTACCTCATCGATACCCATACCGCCGTGGCGGCCAATGTGATGGAACAGTACCGCGCCGCCACCGGCGACAAGACGGTGACTGTGTTCGCCTCCACCGCGTCCCCCTATAAGTTCTGCGACCATGTGCTCTCCGCCATCGGCCAGACTCCGGCAGGGAAGGGGCTGGAGCTGCTGGACCAGCTTCACGACGTCACCGGTACGCCGGTTCCCCGGCGCCTGGCGGCCCTGAAGGGCAAGGCGCGGCGCTTCGACCTCACCTGCGAGAAGGCGTGCATGGACGGCGTAGTGCTGGACTTTTTGAAGTGACGGGAGAGAGGCCCGGAATAATCCCAATAAGAAGGAGGGGCGCTTATGGCCCTTTACGCCATCGGGGATCTGCACCTCTCCCTGGCGGTGAACAAATCCATGGAGGTCTTCGGACCTGCCTGGGAAAATTATGTCAGCCGCATCGAATCGTCCCTGAGTCAGCTGACGGCGGAGGATGTGCTGATCCTGGCGGGGGACACCTCCTGGGGGATGTCCATGGCGGAGGCGGAGGCGGATTTCCGTTTCCTGGAGCAGTTCCCCTGCAAAAAGATTCTCCTCAAGGGAAACCACGACTACTGGTGGTCCACGGTCTCGAAGATGAGTGCCTTCTTTGCGGAGAAGGGATTCACCACCTTTGAATTCCTCCACAACAACTGCCAGTTCTATGGGGAGCACGCCCTGTGCGGCACCCGGGGATGGTTTTTCGAGGAGGACCAGAAGCCCCACAACGCCAAAGTCCTCAATCGGGAGGTGGGGCGGCTGGAGACGTCGCTGAAGGCGGCGGAGGGAAAGCCCATCTGGTGCTTTCTCCACTATCCGCCCCTGTACCAGGGATACCAGTGCCGGGAGATCTTGGAGATGCTGGAAAAGTACTCCGTGGAGCAGTGCTGCTACGGCCATCTCCACGGCCCGGTGATCCGCCGGCGCATCGAGGGAACGCGGGGAAACACGGCCTTTTCCCTGATTTCCGCAGACTATCTGGGTTTTGTCCCAAAAAAAATTTGTGATTAAACGAAAAAAGGCTGGTAATTTCAAGATTTTTCTGGTAAAATATCAATTCGCACCGGCGTTTGACTGGTGATGAACGGAGGAGTAAACAAAATGAGTGTCAAAAGCTGTGAAAAACTGGAAAAAAGTCAGGTCGCGCTGACCGTTGAGGTGGGTGCGGCAGAGTTTCAGGCTGCCATCGAAAAGGCATATCAGAAGATGCGCAAGAAGATCAACGTTCCGGGCTTCCGTCCCGGCAAGGCCCCCCGTAAGGTGATCGAGGGCATGTACGGCGCAGAGGTGTTTTTCGAGGAGGCCATCAATATTGCGTTCCCCGATGCCTATGAGGCCGCTGTGAAGGAGCAGGAGCTCCAGGTCGTGGGCTATCCCACCGTGGAGCTGGTGGGCGAGTGCACGAAGGACGGCTTTACTTTCAAGGCCACCGCTCCCGTGTACCCTGAGGTCACTCTGGGTCAGTACAAGGAGCTCTCCGCTCCCAAGGACGAGGTGAAGGTCACCGCCGCTGACGTGGACGAGCGCCTCAAGGAGCTCTCTGACCGCAACACCCGCCTCGTGAGCGTGGACCGGGAGGCCAAGGAGGGCGACACTGTCGTCATCGACTTCGAGGGATTCCTGGACGGTAAGCCCTTCGACGGCGGCAAGGGTGAGAACCACAGCCTGGAGCTGGGTTCCCACAGCTTCGTTCCCGGCTTTGAAGAGCAGCTGATTGGCGTGAAGGCCGGCGACGAGAAGGATCTGGACATCACCTTCCCCGAGGACTATCACGCGGATCTGGCCGGCAAGGCCGTGGTCTTCAAGGTGAAGGTCCACGAGGTCAAGGAGAAGGAAGTTCCCGCCCTGGATGACGAGTTCGCCAAGGACGTCAGCGAGTTCGACACCCTCAAGGATCTAAAGGCCGACCTGAAGAAGAAGATCACCGAGGAGCGCCAGAAGGCCGCCGACCAGGCCTTTGAGGACGCCCTGATGGAGCAGGTGGCTGCCAACATCACCGCCGACATCCCCGATGCCATGGTGGAGAACCAGGCCCATCAGTTCCTGGACAACTTCAAGATGCAGATCGCCCAGCAGGGCATCCCCTATGACCAGTACCTGAAGATGACCGGCATGGAGGAGTCCAAGCTGCTCGCCGACGCCAAGGAGCCCGCCGAGCGTCAGGTGCGGATGGATCTGGCCATGGCCGCCATCATCAAGGCCGAGAACCTGGAAGCCACCGATGAGGAAGTGGAGGCCGAGTTCAAGAAGCTGGCTGAGCAGTACAACATGGAGCTGGATACCGTGAAGAAGTATCTCCAGCCCGAGCAGATCCGCGACCAGGTCATCAGCCGCAAGGCCGTGGCCGTGGTGGTGGACAGCGCCACCGCCACCAAGCCGGAGAAGAAGACGGCCAAGAAGACCACCAAGAAGGCCGCCGACGCCGCTGAGGAGGGCGAGGAGAAGAAGCCCGCGAAGAAGACCACCAAAAAAGCGGTGAAAAAAGAGGACGAGGAGCCCGTTGAATCCAAGTAATTCCGGGTATACTGTACCGTGGCAGGCCGGTGATGTGTGAAGCCGCTCTGCCGGCCCGTGCTTTTCTACATCGCTTTGACAGATTTCAGCACGGCACCTGTAGTAGGATGGGTGCGTGGTATGGCATAGGCGCCGGCTGCCTCACGGGAGCGGGGCGCTTTTGCCATACTTGCCCGCGGGAGCGGGACGCATCGGGTTTGGGAGGACAAATCTGTCAACGGCCGCAAAGCGCGGCCAGCCAAGGAGGTTATACCAATGAGCTTAGTCCCTTACGTAGTGGAGCAGACCAACCGGGGTGAGCGGTCTTACGACATCTTTTCCCGACTGCTGAACGACCGGATCGTCTTTTTAGGCGAGGAAGTCAACGCCACCACCGCCAGTCTGGTGGTTGCCCAGCTTCTGTACCTGGAAGCCCAGGACCCAGATAAGGATATCCAGTTCTATATCAACAGCCCCGGCGGCTCCGTCACCGACGGCATGGCCATCTACGATACCATGCAGTACGTCAAGTGCGACGTCTCCACCATCTGCGTGGGCATGGCCGCCAGCATGGGCGCATTTTTGCTCTCCTCCGGTGCCAAGGGCAAGCGGTTTGCCCTGCCCAAC
Organism: Oscillibacter sp. CAG:155; assembly: GCA_000436875.1. Taxonomy (GTDB): domain Bacteria; phylum Bacillota; class Clostridia; order Oscillospirales; family Oscillospiraceae; genus Oscillibacter. Next base: position 8,447 of record FR890943.1, read on the forward strand.
GCGGAGATCATGATCCATCAGCCCTCTGCCGGCACCCAGGGCCAGATCACCGATATGGCCATCCACCTCAAGCGGTTGGAGACCATCAAAAAGCGCATGAACCGCATCCTGGCGGAGAACACCGGCAGACCGGTGGAGGAAGTCACCGCCGCCTGCGAGCGGGACAACTTCATGAGCGCCGATGAGGCCAAGGAGTTCGGCCTGATCGACAAGATCATTCTGCCCAAGAAATCATCTTAAAAGCGCAACTCCAGAAACTGAGGTAATACCATGAACGACGACGGCAAGAAGACCCTTCGCTGCTCCTTCTGCGGCAAGCACGAGCAGCAGGTTCGCCGGATGATCCAGGGGCCCGGCGTGCGGATCTGCGATGAGTGCGTGCGGCTTTGCATGAGCATTCTCAACGATGGATTCGACGATCTGGAGGGCGGCGCGGTGGACGATGTCCCCGATGAGCTGCCCACGCCCCGGGAGATCAAGGACGTGCTGGATCAGTACGTCATCGGCCAGGACGAGGCGAAAGTGGCCCTGTCCGTGGCGGTTTACAACCATTATAAGCGCATTTTCTTCGGCGGCGACGAGGATGTGGAGCTGCAAAAGAGCAATATTCTGATGCTGGGCCCCACCGGCTCCGGCAAGACTCTCTTTGCCCAGACCCTGGCTCGCATCTTGAAGGTGCCTTTCGCCATTGCCGACGCCACTACTCTCACCGAGGCCGGCTACGTGGGCGATGACGTGGAGAACATCCTGCTGCGGCTGCTGCAGGCCGCAGACTTCGACGTGGAGCGGGCCGAACGGGGCATCATCTACGTGGATGAGATCGACAAGATCGCCCGCAAGAGCGAGAACACCTCCATCACCCGGGATGTCTCCGGTGAGGGCGTGCAGCAGGCTCTTTTGAAGATCGTGGAGGGCACCGTTGCCAACGTGCCGCCCCAGGGCGGCCGGAAGCACCCCCACCAGGAGTTCATCCAGGTGAACACGAAGAATATCCTCTTCATCTGCGGCGGTGCCTTCGACGGCCTGGAGAAGATCATCGAGCGGCGCATGGACCAGAAGAGCATCGGCTTCGGCGCCAACGTCCAGGGCAAGAAGGACAAGGACCTGAGCCGGATTCTCCACGAGGTCCAGCCCCACGACCTGCTCAAGTTCGGCCTGATCCCCGAGCTGGTGGGCCGCCTTCCCATCATCGCCTCTCTGAACGCGCTGAAGCGGGAGGACCTGGTGCGCATCCTGACCGAGCCCAAGAACGCGCTGGTCAAGCAGTACAAGCGGCTGATGGAATACGACGACGTGGACCTGGAATTCACCCAGGATGCGCTGGATGCCATCGCCGACAAGGCCATCGAGCGCAACATCGGCGCCCGTGGTCTGCGGGCCGTGATGGAGGGGATGCTGACCCAGATCATGTACGACGTTCCCTCCGACCCCACCATCTCCAAGGTGGTCATCACCCGGGAGTGCGTGGAAGGCGCCGGGAAGCCGGAACTGACCCGGGACCCCAACAAGATCAGCTATTCCGTGAAATTGAACACCGGCAAGGGAGAAAAGTCCGCCAGCGGCTCTTCCACCCCCGCGTCGGCGTCTTAAACAACAAAGAAAGGGGACGCCGCAGGTTCGGCGCCCCCTTTCCGCGTGTTTCCCCCAAGAAAGGAAATTCCTATGGAACTGACCAACTGGAATATTCCCGTCCTGGCCCTCCGGGGCCTGACGGTGTTTCCCCATATGACCTTGACCTTCGACGTAGAGCGGCGCATCTCCATCGCGGCCCTGGAGCGGGCCATGGAGGAGGACCAGGAGATCTTCCTGGTGACTCAGCGGGAGATCGGCGTCAATCTGCCGGAGGAAAAGGATTTGTACGCTGTGGGCACGGTGTCCCACATCAGCCAGATCCTGCGGCTCTCGTCCACCTCCGTCCGCTGCGTGGTGGAGGGGCGCCAGCGGGCCCGGCTCAAGCGGCTGTGGCAGGTGGAGCCCTACCTCCAGGCCAACGTGGAGGCTCTGCCGGAGGAGGAACCCTCCGAGGCCTTCCGCAAGAGTCCCCGCACCGAGGCGCTGCTGCGCCAGACTTACCATCTTTTCAGCGAGTACGCCGAGATGGCCGGTGGCATTGCCGAGGAGGTCCTCACCACCGTGTTGGACAGCCGGGACCCCGGCTTCCTGGCGGACTACATCGCCCAGAATGTGGCGCTGCGCTTTACCGATAAGCAGGAGATCCTGGAGGAGATCTCTCCCTTTGCCCGGCTGCGCAAGCTCAACAGCTTTCTGGCCCGGGAGAACAATGTCCTGGGCTTCGAGCACGAGCTGGAGGGCAAGGTCCGGGACCAGCTGGTCAGCAGCCAGCGGGAGCAGATCCTGCGTACTCAGATCCGGGTACTGCAAAACGAGCTGGGCGAGACGGACGATGACGATGAGGTGGAGACCTACCGCCAGAAGATCGTGGCGCTGGAGCTGGACGAGGATACGGAAAAGCACCTGCTCAAAGAAGTGAACAAACTGGCCAAGCAGCCCTTCGGCAGTGCTGAGGGAGCTGTGATCCGCAACTATCTGGACGTGTGCCTGGAGATGCCCTGGAAGGAGACCACCAAGGAACGGGTCAGCGTGGAGGCTGCCCGCAAGGTGCTGGAACGGGACCACTACGGCCTGGAGAAGGTGAAGGAGCGGATTTTGGAGACCATCGCCGTCCGGCAGATGAATCCGGAGGGGAAGGGCCAGATCCTCTGCCTGGTAGGCCCTCCGGGCGTGGGCAAGACGTCCATCGCCATCTCGGTGGCAAAGGCCCTGAACCGGAAACTGGCCCGTATCTCCCTGGGCGGCGTCCGGGACGAGGCGGACATCCGCGGCCATCGCAAAACCTACATAGGCGCTATGCCCGGACGCATCATCGAGGCCATCAGCCGCAGCGGCTCCATGAACCCGCTGCTTCTTCTGGACGAGATCGACAAGATGGGCAGCGACTATCGGGGCGACCCTGCCGCCGCGCTGCTGGAGGTGCTGGACAGCGAGCAGAACCACGCCTTCCGGGACCACTTCCTGGAGATCCCCGTGGATCTGACGAAGGTGCTCTTCATCACCACTGCCAATACCACTGAGACCATCCCCCGGCCCCTGCTGGACCGGATGGAGGTGATCCAGCTCTCCAGCTACACCGACGAGGAAAAGGTGCAGATCGCCCGGCGCCACCTGCTGCCCAAGCAGCTGGAAGAGCACGGACTCAAGAAGGGGAGCCTGCGCATCGGAGACGACGTGCTCCGGGCCGTCATCCGGGACTATACCCGGGAGGCCGGTGTCCGGCAGCTGGAGCGGCGCCTGGCGGCTCTCTGCCGGAAGGCGGATATGCGTCTGTTGACAGGAACTGTAAAGCGTATTACCGTTACAGAAAAAGACCTGCCTGCTCTGCTGGACTGCCAGCCCTTCCCCCCGGCGCTCCACACGGAGAAGGAGGAGATCGGCGTGGTCAACGGCCTTGCCTGGACCGAGGCCGGCGGCGAGATCCTGGAAGTGGAGGTCAACGTCATGGAGGGCTCCGGCAAGCTGGAGCTGACCGGCAATCTGGGCGACGTGATGAAGGAGTCCGCCCAGGCGGCGCTGAGCTGCCTGCGCAGCCGGGCGACGGTGCTGGGCATCGAGGAGGACTTCTACAAGACCAAGGACATCCACGTCCACTTCCCGGAGGGCGCGGTGCCCAAGGACGGCCCCTCCGCCGGCATCGCGGTGACCACCGCCATGCTCTCCGCCCTGACGGGGCGGAAGATCCGGGCGGGCATCGCCATGACCGGCGAGGTCACACTGCGGGGCCGGGTGCTGCCCATCGGCGGACTGAAGGAAAAGACCATGGCCGCCCTGCGCAACGGCATCGGCACCGTGCTGATCCCCAAGGACAACGTGCGGGATCTGGAGGAGATCGACCAGACCGTCCGGGCGGCACTGCATTTTGTGCCGGTGGAGACGGTGGACCAGGTGTTTGCCGCCGCACTGGTAGGGACGGAGAACGTCCCTGCCCGGGAGGAGACGGCAGAGCCGGTGGCGGCGTTTGCCCCCGCCCGGGAAAAGACCGAAGCCGCCCTGCGGCAGTGAAGGAGGCCCTATGGCACTGAATTTTCAAAAAGCGGAGTTTGTCCGCTCCGCCGCGGACAAAGCCCACTTCCTGCGGGACGGTCTGCCCCAGTTCGCCTTTGCCGGGCGGTCCAACGTGGGCAAGTCCTCGGTGATCAACCGCCTGCTGGGCCGGAAGAACCTGGCCTATGTGGGTGCCTCTCCGGGAAAGACCACCCAGATCAACTACTTTCTGGTGGACCGAAAGGCCTATTTGGTGGACCTGCCGGGGTACGGCTACGCCAAGGTCTCCCGGGCAGAGAAGGAGCGCTGGGGGCGTCTCATGGACAGCTACTTTCAGGACGAGGGGGAGATCCTCACCGCCGGCGTGCTGATCGTGGACATCCGCCACAAGCCCACGGCCGACGATGTGACCATGCACGACTGGTTCCGCCAGACCGGCTGCCCGGAGATCATCGTGGCCAACAAGCTGGACAAGCTGAAAAAGAGCCAGGTGGAACCGGCGCTTCAGCTGATCCGGGAGACGCTGGAGTTGACGGAGGAGGATGCCCTGGTACCTTTTTCCGCGGAAAAAGGGGAGGGGAAGGACACCCTCATCCGGCTGCTGACGGAAAAATGCGGAGAATGAACAAAACGAGGGAACGGCAAAAGCCGTTCCCTCGTTTTGTTTGAGCGGTCAGCCGGTCAGTCTTTCCGGCGGGAAAACCAACCCGGGCGGAAATTCTTTTGTCTACCCCCTTTGCAAATAAGGAAAAATACGATAAAATAGACCCGTATGAATTCCATTTTGAATAACGGAGGTTTTTGTCATGGCAAAGCCTGTTTACAAGCGCGTCCTGCTGAAGATCAGCGGCGAGGCCTTGGCCGGCGACAAGCACACGGGATTGGATTTTGAGATGATCGGCAGGGTCTGCGATGTCATCAAGGAATGCCTGGAAATGGGCGTTCAGGTGGGCCTGGTGGTAGGCGGCGGCAACTTCTGGCGGGGCGCCAAGAACAGCGGCGGCGCCATGGAGCGCACCCGGGCCGACCACATGGGCATGCTGGCCACGGTGATGAACTGCCTGGCCGTGGCGGATGTGTGTGAGCAGAAGGGCATCCCCGTCCGGGTCCAGACCGCCATCGAGATGCGGGCCGTGGCGGAACCCTACATCCGCTCCCGGGCCATCCGTCACCTGGAAAAGGGCCGTGTGGTCATCTTCGGTGCTGGCACCGGCAACCCCTATTTCTCCACGGACACCGCGGCGGTGCTGCGGGCGGCGGAGATCGACGCCGACGTGATCCTGCTTGCCAAGAACGTGGACGGCGTTTACACCGCCGATCCGGTGAAGGACCCCACTGCCGTCAAGTACGACACCATCAGCTATGACGACGTGCTGGCCCAGCACCTGATGGTGATGGACTCCACCGCAACGTCCCTCTCCATGGACAACCATATCCCCGTGCTGCTCTTTGCCCTGAAGGACCCCCGGAACATCATCCGGGCCCTGTGCGGCGAAAACGTGGGCACCATCGTCAAGGAATAACCGCGCATTTCCGCGCCTCCCAATACGCAAAGTGAAAGGAAGGACCCCAATATGTTGAAAGAGGATTACAAGATTTACGAAGAGAAAATGAAGAAGAGCATCGACTCCGTCTCCGCGGACTTCGCCTCTGTGCGTGCGGGCCGGGCCAACGCCGCCGTGCTGGACCGCATCATGGTGGACTACTACGGCAGCCCCACCCCCATCCAGCAGATCGCGGCCATCTCCTCTCCCGACCCCCGGGCCCTGGTGATCTCCCCTTGGGACTCCACCGCCCTCAAGAGCATTGAGAAGGCCATCCAGAACTCCGACCTGGGCATCAACCCCCAGAACGACGGCAAGTGCATCCGCCTGACCTTCCCCCAGCTGACAGAGGAGCGCCGTAAGGAGCTGGTCAAGCAGATCCACAAGTATGCCGAAAACGGCAAGGTGGCCGTCCGCAACATCCGCCGGGACGCCATGGAGGTGTTCAAGAAGAAGGAGAAGGCCTCCGAGATCACGGAGGACGACCTCAAGCAGGCGGAGAAGGACCTTCAGAAGCTGACGGACGAGAGCTGCAAGAAGCTCGACGAGCTGCTGGCCAAGAAGGAGAAGGAATTGCTGGCGGTCTGATGGCAGAGATTTTGAAAACCACCGATACGGCGGGGCAGATGAAAGATCTGCCTCGCCATATTGCGATTATTATGGACGGCAACGGCCGCTGGGCCACCAAGAGGGGACTGCCCCGCACCGCCGGCCACAAGGCGGGGGCGGAGACCTTTCGCCGCATTGCCACCTACTGCAAAAACATCGGCGTGAAGTACCTCACGGTGTACGCCTTCTCCACGGAGAACTGGAAGCGCTCCGAGAGTGAGGTCTCCGCCATCATGCTGCTTTTGAAGAAGTATCTGATGGAAGCGGTGGACACCATGGAGAAAGACCACATCCGGCTCCACTTTTTCGGGGACATGACCCCCATCGCGCCGGAGCTGCGGGCCCTGGCCAAGGAGACCGATGAGATCACGGAGCACCTCTCCAAGGACGATTTCCAGGCCAACGTCTGCCTCAACTACGGTGGCCGGGACGAGATTTTGCGGGCGGCCCGGCAGTTTGCCGCTGACTGCGCATCCGGAAAACGGAAGCCGGAGGAACTGGAGGAGGGCCTCTTTTCCTCCTACCTGGACTCCGCCGGTATCCCGGACCCGGAGCTTATCATCCGCCCCAGCGGCGAGCTGCGGCTCTCTAACTTCCTCCTCTGGCAGTGCGCCTATTCGGAGTTTTATTTCACCGACGTGCTCTGGCCGGACTTTGACGAGGCGGAGCTGGACCGGGCCATCGCGGCATACCGGACAAGAGACCGCCGTTTCGGCGGTGTGAAGAAATAATCCTTTACAGAGATAAGGACTGATTTTTGATGTTTAAACGTGTGATGGTGGCCGTGGTCGGCGTGCCGTTTTTGATTCTGGTACTGGGCTGGGCCCCTGCGTGGGCCACCATGGTGCTGCTGGCCGGCATGTGCGCCATCGGCGCCTGGGAGCTGATGCACGCCGTGGCCGGGGAGGCGGGGAAGCCCCTGATCCCCCTGACGGTGCTGGCGGCGGCGCTGGTGCCGGTGTGCGTGTACCTGGAGATGTCTGTGGAGACGGCGGAGCTCACCGCATTGCCTCAGCTGCCCTTGGTGAGCATCCTGGCAGCAGTGTTCGTGTTCCTGGTCTTCCTGCTGGCCATCCACCGCTATGACGGGGATCGGGGCATCCCCTTTGCCGCAGTCACCGCGGCGATCTTCGGGGCCCTGGTGTTTCCGCTGATGCTCTCCTGCCTGCTGCGGCTGCGGATGGTGTCCTCCATTGGGATGCTGCTGGTGTTTTTCCCGCTTTGCATCTCCTTCGGTTCCGACACCTGCGCCCTGTTCGCCGGAATGCTTTTCGGCAAGCACAAGCTGGCCCCCCGGGTCAGCCCCAAGAAGACGGTGGAGGGCGCCGTGGGCGGCGTGATCGGCGGCGTGATCGGCATGGTGATCATGATGTTCGTGGGCGCCTGGGTGCTCCAGGATGCTTTTCTGCGCCCCCAGGAGGTGCTGATTTTCGGCGTGGTGGGCAGTATCATCAGCCAGATCGGCGACCTGAGCTTTTCCGTCATCAAGCGGGAGTTCGGCGTCAAGGACTACGGCAACCTCCTGCCGGGTCACGGCGGCATCCTGGACCGGTTCGACTCCGTCACCTTTGCGGCCCCCGCCGTGTGGCTGGTGCTGCGGTGCCTCTGGGTAGTTTGAGAAATGCAGATTATTTTCAGCTTTCGGGAATAGGATGGGATTATGAGCAAGACGATTTCCATTTTGGGCTCCACCGGTTCCATCGGCCGGCAGACGCTGGACGTGGCGCAGCAGCTGCATCTCCGGGTGGCGGCCATCACCGCCCACGCCAGCGTCGGGCGGATGGAGGAGCAGATCCGGCAGTTTCACCCCGCTCTGGCGGTCCTTACCGACGAGGCGGCGGCCCGGGACCTGCGCGCCCGGGTGTCCGATACGGACACGACCGTGGTGGGCGGCTTTGCGGGATTGATAGAGGCGGCCACGCTTCCCCAGGCGGACACCGTGGTCACCGCGGTGGTGGGCATGGTGGGCCTGCGGCCCACGCTGGCTGCCATCGGGGAGAAAAAGCGGATCGCCCTGGCCAACAAGGAGACGCTGGTGTGTGCCGGCGAGCTGGTGATGGCCGCGGCGGAGCAGGCGGGAGCGGAGATCGTTCCCGTGGACTCCGAGCACTCCGCCATCTTCCAGTGCCTCCAGGGCTGCGCCGACCGCGGGGAGATCCGGCGGCTGATCCTGACCTGCTCCGGCGGCCCCTTTTACGGCATGAGTTATGACGAAGTGGGCAAAATGACCAAGGAGGACGCCCTGCGCCATCCCAACTGGACCATGGGCCCCAAGATCACCGTGGACTGTGCCACGCTGATGAACAAGGGCCTGGAGGTCATCGAGGCCATGCGGCTCTACCGCCTGCCGCTGGAGCAGGTGTCGGTGGTGATCCACCGGCAGAGCATCGTCCACTCCCTGGTGGAGTACCGGGACGGCGCTGTGCTGGCCCAGTTGGGCACGCCGGATATGCGGCTGCCCATCCGCTACGCCATGACCTACCCCAATCGGGGGGAGAATCCGGCGGAGCCGCTGGACCTGCTCAGCTGCCCGCCGCTGACCTTTGCCCAGCCGGACCGGACGGCGTTTCCCTGCCTGCGTCTGGCGGAGGAGGCGGCTGCCCAGGGCGGCACTGCCTGCGCCATTTTGAACGGCGCCAACGAGGAGGCGGTGGGGCTGTTTCTGGCGGACCGGATCGGCTTCCACGACATCCCGGATCTGGTGGCCCGGGCCCGGGCGGAGGTGGACGTGGTGACGTCCCCCACGCTGGAGGACATTCTGGAGGCGGACCGGCTGGCCCGGGAGAGCGTCCTGCGCAAATCAAAGTAGGAGTTTTTGCATGACCATTGTGTTTATTCTGGCGGCGATCCTCATGTTCGGCATCCTCATTGCGGTCCATGAGTTCGGCCATTTCGCGGCCGCAAAGCTCTGCGGCGTGCGGGTGAACGAGTTTTCCATCGGTATGGGTCCGGCCATCTGGACCCGGCAGAAAGGGGAGACCCAGTACTCGCTGCGGGCGCTGCCCATCGGCGGGTACTGCGCCATGGAGGGAGAGGACGAGGACACCGGCGACGAGCGCTCTCTCACCCGGCAGGGCTTCTGGAAGCAGCTCATTATTTTCGCCGCCGGAGCGCTGATGAACTTTCTCACCGGCGTGGTGATTCTGCTGGCGCTGTACGCCAATGTGACGGCGGTAAACACCGATCAGATCGTGGGCCTTGCCCCGGAGCTTGCCCAGCAGGAAACCGGGCTGCAGGAAGGGGATCTCATCTACAAGGTGGATGGATACCGGACGTACCTGGCGGGAGACGCGGCGCTGTTTTTGCAGTACGCCGACGATACCGTGGACGTGGAGGTTATCCGGGACGGTGAACACGTGCTGATCGAGGATCTCCGGCGCCAGACCTACACCGCGGCGGATGGCAGCAGCTACGTGGGCTTCGGCCTGACGGTGGGCGCTTACGCCCATGAGGCAACACTGCCGGTGAAGCTCCAGTACACCTGGTACACCGCTCTGGACTTCGTGCAGCTGGTGTGGTTCAGCCTGGCCCAGCTGGTCACCGGCGGAGCCACTATGCAGGACCTCAGCGGCCCGGTGGGCATCGTCAGCGCCATTACGGAGGTGGGCAACGACGCCCCCAGCGCCGGGGTGGCCTGGTTCCGCATCTTCTATTTCGCGGCGCTGGTGGCGGTAAACCTGGCGGTGATGAACCTGCTGCCCATCCCTGCCCTGGACGGCGGACGCATTTTCTTCTTGCTGGTGGATGCGGTGTGCCTGCTGCTGTTCAAGCGGAAGATCCCGGAGCGGTACACCGCGGCGGTGAACACGGCGGGATTTGTGGTGCTGATGGGCTTTATGCTGCTGGTGACCTTCCACGACGTATTCAAACTGGTGACATAAGGAGGCGGGGGAGATGACGGCGTTTTGTCTGCGGCCTTGGCGGAAGACGGATGCCGTCTCCCTGGTCTGCTATGCCGATGACCCCGGCATTGCCGCCAATCTCCGGGATGTGTTCCCCAGCCCCTACACCCGGCCGGACGCGGATAATTTTATCCGGGACTGCCTGGAGCGGGAGGGCCGGGACCAGCTGAGCCGGACCGTCGTGATCGGTGGTCAGGCGGTGGGCTGCATCACGGTGACCCGGGGACAGGATGTGTATCGCAGATGCGGCGAGCTGGGCTACTGGCTGGGACGGCCCTTCTGGGGCCGGGGCGTGATGACGGCAGCGGTGCGGCAGATCTGCCGAGAGGCCTTTGCCGCCTTTGATCTCGTCCGCATCCAGGCGGAGGTATACGCTCCCAACAAAGCCTCCCAGGTGGTGCTGGAAAAGGCGGGCTTTGCGCTGGAGGGTGTCCGGCACCGCGGCATCTATAAGAACGGGCAGCTGCTGGACAGCTGCCTCTACGCCCTTTTGAAGGAGGAACAAGCATGACCAAGCGTCTCATGGTGGGCAGTGTGCCTGTGGGCGGCGGCGCCCCGGTGTCCATCCAGTCCATGTGCAATACAAAAACCGACGACGTGGCGGCCACCGTGGCCCAGATCCACGCACTGGAGGCGGCGGGCTGTGAGATCATCCGGGTGGCCATCCCGGATCAGGCGGCGGCGGAGGCGGTGGACAAGATCAAAGAGCAGATCTCCATCCCCCTGATCGCGGATATCCATTTCAACTACAAATACGCCCTGATGTGCGCGGAGCGGGGCATCGACGCCATCCGCATCAACCCCGGCAATATCGGCGGGGAGGAGAAGGTGAAAGCGGTGGCGGATATCTGCCGCCGGAAGTCCATTCCCATCCGCATCGGTGTCAACGGCGGGGCTCT
>FR890943.1:19509-21551 GCA_000436875.1 Oscillibacter sp. CAG:155
ACGGCGGTGTCACCGCCGAGGCCCTGGTGGAGAGCGCCATGGGGCATGTGGCCCTTTTGAACAAGTTTGACTTTGACGATATCTGTATCTCCGTCAAGTGCTCCGACGTGCCGCTGACCATGGAGGCCTACCGGCTGCTGAGCAGCGAGACGGATTATCCCCTGCATCTAGGTGTCACCGAGGCGGGCACCCCTTCCATGGGCCTGGTGAAGTCCGCCATGGGCATCGGCGGCCTTTTGTGTATGGGCATCGGCGACACCATCCGGGTGACGCTGACCGCCGATCCGGTGGAGGAGATCTACGCTGCCAAGAAGATTTTGAAGGCGGCGGGACTGCGGAAGGAAGGCGTGAACCTCATTGCCTGCCCCACCTGCGGCCGTACCCGCATCGACCTGATCCCCATGGCGGAAGAGGTGGAGCGGCGGCTGGCGAGCTGCACGAAGAATATCACCGTGGCGGTGATGGGCTGCGCCGTCAATGGCCCCGGTGAGGCTGCGGCGGCGGACATCGGCATCGCCGGCGGCAAGGGTGAGGGCCTGATTTTCCGCAAAGGAGAAATCCTTTACAAGGTTCCCCAGGAGCAGCTTGTAGACAAGCTGCTGGAGGAGATCGAGCGGCTTTGAGCCGGTTTGTGCCGTTTGATGTGCAGACGGTGGCAAAGCGGAAAACGGCGGATACATGAACCGGGCAGCAAGTCCCGGGCGCCTGCCAGACGGCAGGCACAGCGCGGAAATACATCATGGACCACAGCCGGCGTCTCGCCGGCTGTAGGCCTGTCTGGAGAGGAAACCATGTCAAGAGACATCCCATTTTTTGAAATGTTCGCAGAATTGCAGCTTTCCGGCGAGCTGCGGCTGAAGCTGGCGGGGGCTGTGCTGACCAGCGCCTGCATCGATCAGTCCGACATGTCCATCACGCTGCATCTGACTACCCGGGCGGAGCTGGGGGAGGACGCCCTGGCCGAGCTCAAGCGGCTGCTGATGGGCGTGTACGGCTTTCAGAAAGTAGACGTAGAGGTGACGTGGAAGCTGCCCGCAGGGACTCCTGCTGCCTCCGGCGCACCGTCCCATGCCGCAGCCCCCGCCGGCGGGGAGAAGAAGGGGGGAAGCGTCAAGGCCTCCAAGATCCTGATGGGCAAGCCCATCAAGACCCGGCCCGGCCCCATGCGGGACCTGGATCTGAAGATGGGCAATGCCACCGTGGCCGGTAAGGTCTTTGCCTTTGAGTGCCGGGAGACCCGGCGGCCCGGCATGTGGCGCATGAGCTTTGACATGACGGATTACACCAACTCTGTCACCGTCCAGAAAAACCTCACCACCAAGGAGGCCCAGCAGCTGGAGGGCGCTATCGCGCCGGGCATGTGGCTGATGGTCCAGGGCAAGATGGAGCCCACCTGGGATGGAAAGGACATCCAGCTCAACCCCTATCACATCAGCGTCATCGACCACGCCCTCCGGCAGGACACCGCAAAGGAGAAGCGGGTGGAGCTGCACCTGCACACCAAGATGAGCAACATGGACGCCCTGACGGATACCAAGGAGGCGGTGAAGACCGCCATCCGCTGGGGCCACCCTGCCATCGCCATCACGGACCACGGCGTGGCCCAGTCCTTCCCGGACGCCTGGCACGCCGCCGGGGACAAGATCAAGCTCCTCTACGGTGTGGAGGGGTACTTCGTCAACAACATCGACGACCGGGTGGTGGTCCACGGCGATCTGGACTGCCCGCTGGACGGGGAGTTCGTGTGCTTTGACATCGAGACCACCGGCCTCAAGGTGGACCGGGAGGCTATCACGGAGATCGGCGCCGTTGTGCTGCGCAATGGAGAGATCTGCGAGCGGTTCCAGACCTTTGTCAACCCCAACCGCCGCCTGACGCCGGAGATCATCGGCCTCACCGGCATCACCGACGACATGCTCAAGGACGCGCCTCAGCTCAAGCAGGCGCTGACGGACTTTTTGAAGTTCGTGGACGGGCGTCCTCTGGCGGCCCACAACGCGGAGTTCGATATTGGCTTTATCCGGGCGGGCTGTAAGAAGGTG
>FR890943.1:21600-34758 GCA_000436875.1 Oscillibacter sp. CAG:155
CTCTTTGATCCTGGCCCAGAACTTGCTGCCGGACCTGCACAAATACAAGCTGGACATCGTGGCGGAGGCCCTGGATCTGCCGGCGTTCAACCACCACCGGGCCAGCGACGATGCCGCTACCGTGGGCTATATGCTCATCCCCTTCTGGAAGATGCTCCACGAGCGGGGCATCCACACCCTCCAGGCGGTGAACAAGGAGATGGAGAAGCTCCGGCCCCTGGGCAGCAAGACCAACCGCTTCCCCAAGCACATCATCCTGATCGCCCGGAACAAGGTGGGCCTCAAAAATCTCTATCAGATGATCTCCGCCTCCAACCTCAAGTATTTCAAGCGGGTTCCGACGATTCCCAAGAGCCTTCTGGTGGAGCACCGGGAGGGCATCATCGTGGGCTCCGCCTGTGAGGCAGGCGAGCTGTTCCGGGCGGTGACAGATCACAAGGACTGGGACGAGCTCAAGCGTATCGCCTCCTTCTACGACTATCTGGAGATCCAGCCCCTTTGCAACAACGCCTTCATGCTGCGCAACGGAGACGTGCAGTCCGAGGAGGAGCTGAAGGACTTCAACCGCACCATCGTCCGCCTGGGCGAGGAGCTGGGCAAGCCGGTGTGCGCCACCGGCGACGTCCACTTCCTGGAACCGGAGGACGAAACGTACCGTCGCATCCTGCTGGCGTCCAAAAAATTCCCAGACGCCAACGCCCCGCTGCCCATCTACTTCAAGACCACCGATGAGATGCTGGAGGAGTTTTCCTACCTGGGGGAGGAGAAGGCCTACGAGGTGGTGGTGACCAATACCCGCCTGGTGGCGGACCAGGTGGAGCAGTTTGAGCTGCTGCCGGCGGAGCTGTTCCCGCCCCGCCTTGCAAACTCCAAGGAGGATTTGAACCGGATGGTCTGGGAGAAGGCCCACCGGCTCTACGGCGACGAGCTGCCCCAGCTGATCGTGGACCGGCTGAACGTGGAGCTGAGCAGCATCCTGGGCAAGTACGACGTGGTGTACATGTCCGCCCAGAAGTTGGTGCAGCGCAGCTTGGAAAACGGCTACCTGGTGGGCTCCCGTGGCTCTGTGGGCTCCTCCTTGGTCGCCTACATGTCCGGCATCACGGAGGTCAACTCCCTGCCGCCCCACTACCGCTGCCCCAAGTGCAAGCACTCCGAGTTCATCCAGGACGGCTCCTACGGCTGCGGCGCGGACATGCCGGACAAGGTGTGTCCCGTGTGCGGTACCAAGTACGTCAAGGACGGCTTCGACATCCCCTTTGAGACGTTCCTGGGCTTCGGCGGCGGCAAGGTGCCGGATATCGACCTGAACTTCTCCGGCGAGTACCAGGCCAAGGCCCACCGCCATGCCATCGAGATGTTCGGTGAGACCCAGGTGTTCCGGGCGGGCACCATCGGTACCCTGGCGGAAAAGACGGCCTACGGCTTCGTGAAGAAGTACCTGGAGGAAAACGGCATCACCGCCGGACGGGCGGAGGAGAACCGGCTCACCCTGGGCTGCGTGGGTACCCGCCGCACCACCGGCCAGCACCCCGGCGGCCTGGTGGTGGTCCCCGACGATCTGGACATGGAGGACTTCTGTCCGGTCCAGCACCCGGCGGACGACGATGGTTCCGACACCATCACCACCCACTTTGAATACCACTCCATGGAGGCAAACCTTCTGAAGCTGGACATGCTGGGACACGATGATCCCACCATGGTCCGCATGATGCAGGACCTCACCGGCGTGGACCCCCACGACATCCCCCTGGACGACCCGGACACCATGTCCATTTTCACCTCCAGCAAGGTGCTGGGATACGAGAACGACGAGATCCTGGGTCCCACCGGCGCCGTGGCCATTCCGGAGTTCAACACCCGCTTCACCCGGCAGATGCTGGTGGACACCCAGCCCAAGGATTTCAACACGCTGCTGCGTCTGTCCGGCTTCTCCCACGGCACCGATGTGTGGCTGGGCAACGCCAAGGACCTCATCATGAGCGGCACGGCCACGGTTCTGGAGACGGTGGGGTGCCGTGACGACATCATGCTCTACCTGATCTCCAAGGGATTGGACCCGAAGATGAGCTTCAAGATCATGGAGAAGGTCCGAAAGGGCAAAGTGAAAAAGGCTGGCTTTGACGACGGCTGGGTGGAGGCCATGGAGGAGCACGACGTGCCCCAGTGGTACATTGACTCCCTGGCCAAGATCGGCTACCTCTTCCCGAAGGCCCACGCGGTGGCCTACGTCATGATGGCCTTCCGCATCGCCTGGTACAAGGTCCACGAGCCCCTGGCCTTCTACGCCACCTTCTTCTCCGTCCGGGCCAAGGCCTTCGACGCGGAGTACTGCTGCGCCGGCAAGGAGGCGGTGAAGCGGAAGATCCGGGAGATCGAGAACAACAAGGATGCCACCGCCGTGGAGCAGTCCTTGCTCACCACGCTGGAGGTGTGCTACGAGTTCTACCTCCGGGGCTTCCACTTCGATACCATCAGCATTTACGACTCCGACGCCACCAAGTTCAAGGTGACCGAGGGCGGACTGCTGCCGCCCTTTACCTCCGTCCACGGCCTGGGCGAAGCTGCCGCCATCGACACGGTGGAAAAGCGAAAGGGCAAGGAGTTCATCTCCATCGAGGAGTTTGCCATGTGCTGCAACAAGCTCTCCAAGACCCACATCGAGCAGCTCAAGGCCCTGGGTGCCTTCGCCGGTATGGCGGAGACCAGCCAGATCACGCTGTTTTGAATACACGGATCGAAAAAGCCCGCCTGTCCGGTATTTGCCGGACAGGCGGGCTTTATTTTGATTGATTCGGTGCGGAAAAGGGAAGGGGCTTACCGGCCCAGCTTCAAATAGATCTCCCGGGCTTTCGTCACTTCCCGGATGTGGGAGTCCACCGTGCGGCAGCAGCCGCCCACGGCCTTGGCCCCTGCCCGCATCCACCGGTGGGCATAGTCCCCGAAGGTGACGCCGTCCCGGCTGCCGTGCCAGGTCTTGGTGGCGGGGTCGTATTCCTCGCCGCTGTTGGGATAGACCGCAATGGGCAGGGAAGTGGAACCTTTCAGCTCCCCGATGAGGTGTTCCACGAACTGGGGCGGCGTGCAGTTGACGCCGATCATCCGCAGGTGGGGGTGGTTCTGGGCGAGAGCGGCGGCGCAGTCGGAGATCCGGTCCCCCTCGTTGATGTGGCTGCCGTCCCGGCAGGAGAAGCTGATCCAGTAGTCGGCCCCCAGCTCCTCGGCGATCTCCGCCTCGATGAGGGCCTCGTGGAGGGAGGGCTGGGTCTCCAGCAGCAGCAGGTCGGACCCGGCTTCCCAGAGGATCTCCATCCGGCGGCGGTGGAAGTCCCGCAGGACGTCGTCGCTGACGCCGTAGTTGCCCCGGTACTCGGACCCGTCGGCAAGGTACGCCCCGTAGGGTCCAACGGCCCCCAGGCACAGCGGCATGGCGCGGCCGCTGTCCCGGCCCTCCTGGGCCCACCAGCTCTTCCGGGCCTCCAGGAACAGCTCCACGGATCGGGCGATGCAGTCCTCCGCCTCCTTCAGGGAATAGCCCCTGGCAGTGAGGCCGGGGATGGTGGCCTGATAGCTGGCGGTGATGCCGCAGTCGGCCCCCGCCCGGAAGTAGTTCAGGTGGACCTGACGGACCAGGTCCGGCTGCTCCGCCAGGATCTTGGCCGTCCAGAGGGAGTCGTTGAGATCGCAGCCCAGGGCCTCCAGTGCGGTGGACATGGAGCCGTCAATGACCATGATGTTCGTTTTTGCAAGGGTCTCTTCCAAAGTGACGCGCATTTAGAATTCTCCTTTCGCCTTTTCATCCACCGTGCCGTAGACCACGGGCTCCGGGTTCTCACCCCGCTCCTGGGCAGGGACAAAGCGGTCCCAGAAGTCGTGGAACAAGCGGAAGATCTCCCGCTGCTTGGAGTAGATGAAAAGAAGCGTGATGATGACATAAATGGCGGAGAGCAGGTCCGTCATGGCCCAGAGGGTGTCCGCCTCGATGTTGTAGAAGAGGACACAGGGGAGCATGTAGTAGACCATGTACACCCAGGTGGCCCGGCGGTTGGCCTTGGTGTCGCCGAAGGCGTAGTTGACGGACTTCTCACAGCTGTAATACATGCCGATGATGGTGGTCCAGGCGAAGATGGCGATGGCGATGGCCATAAACCAGCCGCCGAATTTGCCGTAGGCCACCTTGAAGGCCACGGTGGTCAGCTGGGCGCTGTCCACGTCGGGGTAGTCGATGTAGGCGTTGGTGAGGATCAGGGAGAGCGCCGTCACAGAGCAGACCACGATGGTGTCCAGAAACACCTCGCCCCAGCCCCAGGAGGCCTGACGGACGGGGTGGTCCGTCTTGGCGGAGGCGTGGGCGATGATGCCGTAGCCGGTGCCGGCGTCGTTGGAGTAGAGGCCCCGGGCGATGCCGTAGCGGATGGCGTCCCGGACAGTGGCGCCGGCGAATCCGCCTACGCCCGCCATGGGGGTGAAGGCGCTCTTGAAGATGAGGCCGAAAGCGGAGGGAACGATGGACCAGTTCATGATGAGGATGCCCAGGCCCCCCAGGATGTAGAAGAGGGCCATGATGGGTACCACCTTCTCCATGATGGAGGAGATGCGCTTGAGGCCGCCGGCGATGGTCAAAAAGCAGGTGACGCCCAGCACGATCACGGAGATCAGCGGGTCGATGCCGAAGCCCTCCTGCAAAGAGCTGGTGACGGACTCCGTCTGCACGCAGCAGGTCCAGGGGCCCAGCACGAAACAGGCCACCGACAGCACCACGGCGCCCTTCTTCCAGCCCAGGGCGTTTTTCATCACGAAGGAGCGGTCGCACATGTACTCGTCCATGGACTCGCTGTACTTGACCCGGTAGCGCTGGCCCAGGATGATCTCGCAGGCTTTGGTGGACATGCCCAGAAGGCCGGACACCCACATCCAGAACACGGCGCCGGGGCCGCCGGAGACGATGGCGGTGGCCACGCCGCCGATGTTGCCCACGCCGATGGTGTTGGCCATGGCGGTGCAGGCGGCGGCAAAGCCGGAGACGGTACCGGTGCCCTCGCCCTTCTGGAACATCTTGCCGAAGGTGTTGCGGAAGTTGAAGCCCACCTTGCGGAAGTTGTAGCGGAACCCGAAGCGGATTCCCAGGTACAGCCCCGTGCCCACCAGAGCCACGGTCATGGGCGTTCCCCAGAGGAAGTCGGAGATCGCCGTGATGATTTGCAGTAACATAGTTTCCCTCCTGACACAGTAGACGTTAGCAGTTTTATGTGCTAAATCACTACATTATAGCATTGCAAAAAAGATGCCGTCAACTGGCGGAGAGACCAAAAAACGGCAGCCTTCCGGCGGATTTGTATACGAAACGGCGCCGCAGGCGAACAGCCTGCGGCACCGTGAGGAAAGGCTCAGCCCTCCAGCTTGGCGTTGCACTTGGCGAGGAACTTCTCGTTTTTGATGATGGCCCGGGTGTGGGTGCCGGAGCCGATGGGCCCCTTTTCGTCCCAGGCCTTGACGGCGAAATCCACCATCTTGCCGTTTTCGGACACGGCGGTGATCTCGGCCTCCGCCCAGACCTTCATGCCCACGGGGGTGGGGGCGTCATGGGAGATGGCGATGTGGGTGCCCACGCTGCCCTGGCCCTCCTCCAGGAAGGACTGCAGGCAGGTCTGCGCCGCGTTTTCCATCAGGGCGGACATGTAGGGCGTGCCGAACACCGGCAGGGCGCCGGAGCCCACATAGGCGGCGGTCAGCTCCTGCGTGACGGTCTCTTCCAGCTGGCATTTGGTTCCGATGACGATCATACAATTAACCTCCTTCAAAAAAGGGAGGGGTTCGCCGGAATCGCGGCGAATCCCTCCCGCATCAGGGCTTTGGAAAATCAGGTGGCGGACTTGAGCCGGGTCCACTCGCTATCGTACAGGTCCAGAATGTTCTGGGGCAGGCCGGCGTAGCTCTCACACTTGGCCATGATCTCCTCGTCGGGATAGGCGTAGGGATCATTGGCAATCTCGGGGTCCAGCTCCTCCCGGACGCTCATGAGGGGAGTAGAGTACCAGATCTCCTCACAGTTCTTGAGGCCCGCCTCAGTGGAGCACATGTAGTTGATGAAGGCCTCGGCGTTGGCCTTGTTCTTGGCGCCCTTGAGGATGCACATGGCATCCACATAGGTGTTGGTGCCCTCCTCGGGGATATAGAAGCCCAGGTCGGGGTTGTTTTCCGCCATGGTCAGATAGTCGCCGTAGTAGTAGGTGCCCACAGCGGCGTTGCCGCCTTCCATCTTGCCGAACACCTCGTCCATGACGTAGGCCTGCACCAGGGGCTTTTGCTCAATGAGCAGATCCACGGCCTCCTTGATCTGGGTCTCGTCGGTGGTGTTGTAGGAGTAGCCCAGGCGCTTGAGGCCGATGCCGATGGCGTCCCGGGAATTGTCGAACATCAGGATGTCGTCGGCGTACTTCTCGTTCCACATCAGATCCCAGCTGCCGAGATCTTCTTCATCCACCATGGTCTTGTTGTAGATGACGCCCAGAAGGCCCCACATGTAGGGCACGGAGTACAGGTTCTCCGGGTCGTAGGCGGGGTTGAGAAGGTTGGGGTCGATGTCGGCGAAGTTGGGGATATTATCGAAGTTCAGGGGCTCCAGCATGTCCTCCTCGATCATACGGGCGATCATATAGTCGGAGGGGATCACCACGTCATACTCCGCGCCGCCGCCGGCGACCTTGGAGTACATGGTCTCGTTGCTGTCGTACATCTGGTAGTTGACCTTGATGCCGGTGGCTTTTTCAAAGTCGGTGAGGACGGACTCGTCAATATACTCGCCCCAGTTGTACACGTTGACCACACCGCCGGTGGTCTCCGCGCCGGAGCCGTCGGCATCGGTGGAATCGGTCTCCCGGGTGCTGACGCATCCGGACAGCAGCCCGGCCGTCAGGGTCAGGCCCAAGATGAGTGCCAGAGTCTTTTTCAATTTCTTTCTTTGTCTCCTTTCGGTTTTGAAGCTGGCGGCCGCGCAGGGGCAGACGCCGTCTGTATCACCAGGTCCCGCAGGGGACCGGGCAACCGGAAATCAGGACCGGCCGGCAGTGCGGCGGTCCCGGGCCCGGGCGGCTTCCTGACGGGCCTGGCGCAGATTGATGATGATGAGCAGAGCCAGCACCGCTACGAACATCAGCGTGGAGAGGGCGTTGATCTCGGGGCTCACCCGGCGGCGCACCATGGAGTAGACCACCATGGAAAGGGTGGAGACCTGGCTGCCGGCGGTGAAGTAGCTGATGACGAAGTCGTCGATGGACATGGTGAAGGCGATGAGGGCGCCGTTGATGATGCCGGGCATCAGTTCCGGCAGCACCACCTTGCGGAAGGCCGTCATGGGCGTGGCGCCCAGGTCCAGTGCCGCCTCCGCCAGGTTGGGGTCCAGCTGGCGGATCTTGGGCAGCACGGAGAGGATCACATAGGGGATGTCAAAGGTGATGTGGGCGATGAGCAGCGTCACAAAGCCCAGATTGAACTCAAAATCAAACCACAAATTGGCGTCCTCCACCCACTGCAGGCCGTTGAGCCAGGAGGAGAGGTCCGCCAGGACCTGACCGGCAAAGACGAAGAGCAGCATCATGGACACGCCGGTGATGATATCCGCGTTGGTCAGGGGGATGTTGTTCACCGTGAGGCACGCGGTGCGGGCCCGGCGGCGCATGGAGGAAAAGCCGATGGCCGCGGCGGTACCCGCCACGGTGGCGATGAGTGTCGCCAGGATGGAGACCAGCAGGGTGGTCTGCAGAGCGTCCAGCACCGTCCGGTTTTCCAGAAGCTGGGCGTACCAGTCCAGGGTGAAGCCGCCCCACACCGCGTTGGACTTGGAGTCGTTGAACGAAAAGACGATCAGCACGAAGATGGGGGCGTAGAGGAAGAGAAACATCAAAACCAGGAAGAACCTGGAGAGGATACCGTTCTTTTTCACAGGACCACCGCCTCTCCTTCTCCCTCGCCGAAGCGGTTCATGACCCCCATGCACACCAGGACGATGACCATCATCACCAGGGAGATGGCGGAGCCCAGGTGGGGGTTGTAAGCGGAGCCCAGGAACTGCATCTCAATGAGGTCGCCCAAAAGGAGGCTCTTGCCGCCGCCCAGAAGACGGGAGATGACGAAGGTGGACACCGACGGGATGAACACCATGGTGACGCCGGAGAGCACGCCGGGCAGGGACAGCGGGAAGATCACCCGCCGGAACACCTGGGCGGAGTTGGCCCCCAGGTCCTGGGCCGCCTCGATGAGGCGGTGGTCCATCTTCTCGATGACGGAGAAGATGGGCAGCACCATGAAGGGCAGGAAGTTATATACCATGCCCAGCACCACGGCGGCCTGGGTGTCGATGATGTCCAGCTTCGGAAGGCCCACGGTCTCCAGCAGGGTATTGAAAAAGCCGTTGCGCTCCAGAAGAAACACCCAGGAGTAGGTGCGCAGCAAGAAATTCATCCACATGGGCAGCATGATGAGCATGGTGGCCATCTGCCGCAGACGGCCCCGCTCCCGTGCCAGGAAGTAGGCCATGGGATAGCCCAGCAGGATGCACACCACGGTGGCCACAAAGGCCAGCAGGAAGGACCGGCCGAACACCGAGGCGTACTGGGTCATGGAGGCGAAGTTCTCCGCCGTGAGGCTTCCGTCCCGGTTGGTGATGGCGTAGACCACCACCAGGATCAGAGGCGCCACCACAAAGATGGCCATCCACACCACATAGGGGATGGCGATGCCCTTACTCTTCATAGCCTTCCTCCCGGTCCTCCAGGGCCTCTTCCTCGTCCAGGGCTTCCACGTCGGAAAGCTCGTCGTATTCTTCACTGTAAGAGCTGTAGTCGCCGAACATGCCGGAGTACTTGCTCTTTTTCATGATGTGGAACCCATCGGGGTCGATCTTCACGCCGATACGGGCGCCCACGGGGGAGTGGTCCGTGGTCTGGATCAGCCACTTGAAGCCCCGGAAGTCCACGATGATGTCGTACTGCATGCCCTTGAAGGTGACGGAGGTGACCGTACCCACCAGCTGGCCCTGCTCCACAGGGACGATGTCGATGTCCTCGGGGCGGATGACCACATCCACCGGCTCATTTTCGGCAAAGCCGCCGTCCAGGCAGGAAAACTCCCGGCCGTACATCTTCACCACCTTGTCCCGCACCATGACGCCGTCGATGATGTTGGACTCGCCGATGAAGTCCGCCACGAAGGCGTTTTTCGGTTCGTTGTAGATGTCCTCGGGAGTGCCGATCTGCTGGATGGAGCCCTTATCCATGACCACAATGGTGTCGGACATGGTCAGGGCCTCCTCCTGGTCGTGGGTGACATAGATAAAGGTGATGCCCACCTGCTGCTGGATCTTCTTGAGCTCCAGCTGCATGTCCTTGCGCAGCTTCAGATCCAGTGCGCCCAGGGGCTCATCCAAAAGCAGCACCTTGGGCCGGTTCACCAGGGCCCGGGCGATGGCCACCCGCTGCTGCTGGCCGCCGGAAAGGGCGTCGGGCTTGCGGTTTTCAAAGCCCTTGAGGCTCACCACCTCCAGCATTTCCATGACCCGCTCCTGAATCTCCGACTCCGGCACCTTCTTGAGCCGCAGGCCGAAGGCCACGTTTTCAAAGACATTTAGGTGGGGGAACAGGGCGTATTTCTGAAAGACGGTGTTGATCTGCCGTTTATAGGGCGGAACGTCATTAATCCTCACACCGTCGAACAAAACGTCTCCCGACGTGGGCGTCGTGAAGCCGCCGATGATCCGCAGCGTGGTGGTTTTGCCGCACCCACTGGGGCCAAGCAGTGTGAGGAATTCCTTATCATTGATATAGAGATTTAGATCGTTGAGTACCACTTCGTCGTCAAAGGACATATGGATGTCCCGCAGACGAATCAGCTCTTTGGACATGTATCCTCCCCCATTTCCTGTGTTTTTAAATCAATGAAAGCCTCTTTTCTCTGTTGAGGGGGAACCTTTCTCGTCGAAATTCAGCATTATGAACTATATCGGAACCACTGGGAAAAGTCAAGCAATCAAGGTAAAATACTTTATAAATGTATGGGAAAATATTTCTCCCGGAAGGGGACGGCTTCCACGGTGAATTCCCGGCCCCGGAGATAGCTGAGGATTCCTGCATCCGTGGGGAAGGTGAAAGCCAGCTTGTAGGAGTAGAGCGCCTGACGGGTCTCGTGGTAGGAGCGGTTGACGGCGCCGTTGCCGTATTTGCCGTCTCCCAGCAGAGGACAGCCGATCTGGGCCATGGACACCCGGATCTGATGGGTCCGGCCCGTCAGCAGGCGGCACTCTACCAAAGACAGAGGCCCCCGGGTCTCCAGGGTCTTATAGAGCGTCACGGCGGTCTTGCCGCCGGGGACGGGGCGGCGGTGGAAGGAGACCTGCTTTTTGGCCTCGTCCTTCAAAAGAAAGCCCTCGATCTTCCCCTGGGGGGGATTGGGGCGGCCCACGGTAATGCAGAGGTAGGATTTTTCAATCTCATGGTCCCGGATCTTCTCGTTGAGGATGCGCAGCGTCTCGGCGTTTTTGGCGGCAATGACGATGCCGCCGGTGTTGCGGTCGATGCGGTTGCACAGGGCCGGGGCAAAGGCGTTTTCCCACCGGGGGTTCCACTCCCGCTTCTGGTAGAGATAGGCTTGGATGTGGTTGATGAGGGTATTGACCTTCTCCGTCTCGTCGGCGTGGACCACCATGCCGGGGCGCTTATCCACCAGCAGCAGATTCTCATCCTCGTAGACGATGTTCAGCCTGGGCTGGAACACCGTCAGGAACATGTTTTCCTCCGAGGGCTTGTCAAAGAACTCGTCGTTGATATATAATTGAAGAATATCGCCGGTATTGAGCCGAACGTCCCGTTTGGAGCCCTTGCCGTTGACTTTGATGCGCTTGAGGCGGATATATTTCTGCAGCAGGGCAGGGGGCAGCAGCGGCAGATTTTTGGCGACAAAGCGGTCCAGCCGCTGTCCGGCGTCGTTTTTTCCGATGGTGAATTCCCGCATGGCGATCCTCCGTATGGTGTGATGGAAGTGCCCTTATCATACCTGTTTGCGGGGGGAATGTAAAGCGGCGGGAGGAATTTTTCAGGAGCGGAGGCTCAGATATGAATCAGGAACATGAAAAAAAACCGCCTGCCGGGGCAAACTGGATCTGGGTGATGGGCGGCTGCTACCTTCTCTATCTGGCCGCGGACATGCTGATGCGGGTCCATGACGGCACCACGGAGATGGTGGGAGTGAGCATCGTCGGTGCGGTGGTGTTCATGGTCTGCGGCATCGCCATGATCTGGCGGGAGTGGCGCAACGACCGCCGGGCCAAGGAGGAGCGCCGCCGAAGCCTGGAAGAGGCCGCCCCGGAGGCGGACGGCGAGCCTGCGGACGCCGAAGGGGAAGAGGAGGAGCACTGATGGACATCGAGACACTGTGTGCCGCTGTACAGGCCGCGCCCATCTATTTGGACCGCTTCACCCGCCGGGGCTATCCGGCGGCCTTCCGGGACTATACGGAGCGCTTTTCGCCGGCCTATACGGCGGCGGTCCGGGAGACGGCGGGGGAGGATGCGGCCCTGGATGCCCTGGCGGACGCCGTGCTGGCAGGGCTGGAGCAGGGCTGGCGGAGCCAGCGCTTCTGGAACCGCAGCGCCGTGCGGGTCAATGAAAAGCAGATGATGGTCAGCTTCCTCACCCCGATGCTGCTGGAACTGGAGGAGCCGCTGTGTGCCCGCTTTGCCCAGGTGCTGCGGGACCGCTGGGCCGCCCGCTGGCCCCGGGACGCCTATCAGGCCGCCACTTACGCCGAGATCAAAAGCGGCTTCCGCTATGCCATCATGGGCATCCCGCTGCAGCCCCCCAAGGATGAGCGGGAGGACCCGTGAGCGCCCCGGAGAAAAAAGAAGTAAAAAAATTGAAAAAACTGTTTGACAAGAGCGAGTGCATCTATTATAATACTACTCGTGTCGTTGCGAGGTAGTGTATGCTTTTTGATGTAAAACCGATCCTTTATACCCCCGGAAAGCAGCTGGACTTCCAGTTTACCTTGGATCTCTCCGATGTGGAGTTCTCGGGACGCTTTCCCGCCAGCCACCCCATTGAGGTGGAGGGATGCGTGCGGAACACCGCCGACGTTCTGGAACTGGAGCTGACGGCCCGGACCACGCTGGACGCCGTGTGCGACCGCTGCGGCAAGGCGTTTGCCCAGGACAAGGAGGTCACGTACAGCTGTCTGCTGGCCCAGACGCTGGAAAACGGGGACAGTGATGAGATCGTTTTGCTGGAAGACGGCAAAGTGGATGTGGGCGATCTGGCCCGCACCGCGTTCATCCTCGGGATGGACACCAAAACTCTGTGTTCGGAAGATTGTAAGGGATTGTGCCCCCGGTGCGGCGCCGACCTGAACCTCGGCCCCTGCTCCTGCAAAAAGGAAGCAGATCCGCGCCTGGCCGTCCTGGCCAAGCTTTTGGAGAACAAATAAGGACAAATAAGGACGGGCCTGACTTCCCGCGCCTTTGAAATCAAGGAGGTGTCACAATGGCAGTACCTAAGGGAAAAGTATCCAAAGCAAGACGCGACAAGCGCCGCAGCTCTCACTGGAAGCTGGAGGCTCCCGGTCTCGTCGCATGCCCGAAATGCGGTGCGCTGCACCTGCCTCACAGAATGTGCCAGGAGTGCGGTACTTACAATGGCCGCACGGTCAAGGTCGTCAAGTCCGTTGCCGCGAAATAAGGAACATGCATGCTTCAGGAGGGAAGAGACGATCTTCCCTCCTTACTTTTTGCCTTGCTATCCTGTATACAGGCGGGTATAATAAGCCTGAACGCGGAGGGCTTCGGTCCTGCGCACCGCTGCCTGAGATGCCGCTTTTGCGGCGGGCGCGGTTTTCCGGCCGCCTGCCGGTTGGAAGCGGCGGCAGTTTGAGATGATTCCCCCCTTTGAGGGGCTGAAAGAGAGAAAGGAAGTGAGCGCCGATGAAACCCATCATTGCCATCGTGGGCCGGCCCAACGTGGGCAAGTCCATGCTGTTTAATAAGCTGATCGGCAAGCGGCTTTCCATTGTGGAGGACACCCCGGGCGTGACCCGGGACCGGATTTACGGGGAGACGGACTGGAACGGCCGGCAGTTCATTCTGGTGGACACCGGCGGCATCGAGCCAAGGACCGA